>DATJYJ010000538.1:0-3252 GCA_035578025.1 Verrucomicrobiia bacterium | reverse complement strand
AAAAGGCGGCATGGGAGAGGTGTGGAAGGCGCGCGACACGCGCCTCGATCGTATTGTCGCAATCAAGTTTTGCGCGGCGGAGTTCAGTGAACGATTCGGGCGGGAAGCTAAAGCCATCGCCGCCCTGAATCACTCGAACATCTGCCAGATCTACGATGTGGGTCCGGACTACATCGTCATGGAATACATCGAAGGCGCGCCGGTCGCGCCGGTCGACACGCCGCGCAAACTCCTGGATATCGCGGTGCAGATCAGCGACGGCCTGGCCGCTGCTCATGCCGCCGGCATCGTCCATCGCGACCTGAAACCGGACAATGTCCTGATTACGCGCGATGGCCGGGTCAAAATTCTGGATTTCGGCCTGGCCAAAGCGGCGCACGGCGAGATTGGCGACGATGACGCGACGCGCACGATCGATGCGGGAGAACGAGCTCTCACCGATCCCGGCACTACGGTTGGCACGGTTGCCTACATGAGCCCCGAGCAGGCGCGTGGAGAGAGGAATCTCACCGCGCAATCCGACCAATTTTCGCTCGGCCTCGTTCTTTACGAACTGGCTGCCGGAAAGCGGGCGTTTCGGCGCGGCACCAAGGCCGAGACCATGACGGCCATTATTCGCGAAGATGCCGAAGGCCTGCCGGCCGCCGTGCCTGCCCCGCTGCGATGGGTCATCGAACGGCTGCTTCAAAAGGAGCCGGCCGACCGCTACGATTCCACCGCCGACCTGTATCGCGAACTTCGCCAACTGCGCAACCACCTTTCGGAATCGGTGTCGGCCAGCGCGATTCCCGCGGTCGCGGGAGCGCCCGCCCGGCCGCGAAGCGCAGTCTGGTTTCGTCTCGTGTGGATGGGGGCCTGCGCGCTTGCTATCGCGGGCGTCGCGATGCTGGGGTGGCGCGGGCTTTCGAACAGTCCGGGGACCTCCTGGTCCGGCCTCCTGTTGGGCGGCCCCGAGATCGCCATGACTCCGCGCATCTCCCCCGATGGCCACACGCTCGCCTTCCTCGCGATGGAGCGAGACCTCACCCAGGTAGCGGTGATGAAGCCCGATACGGGCAATTGGACCATCCTTACTCACAAACGCAACGCCGGGCCCCCCACGGAACTGAACTGGTCCCCCGACGGCAACAGAATCTATTTCGATCGTCAGGCAGACATCCCGCTCGGCATTTTCAGCGTGCCCGCCCTGGGCGGCGAGGAGCAACCTGTCCTGGAGGATGCGGAGCAACCCGAACCGCTGCTCGATGGCAGCCTGCTGGTGGTGCGCTTGAGCGCGGAGCGCCAGCTTGGGGTCTATCGCTTCTGGCCTGAAAGCGGGCGCCTGCAGAGTTTTCCGATCAGAGTAAGGTCGGCGTTCGCGCACGCCCGGGCCTTTCCCGATGGCCGCCAGGCAGTGATTTTGGGAGAACTGCTGGCCTCCGGCCAGCAGGGCGTGGTTCACGTATACGTTCTGGATCTCGCCAGCGGTCAAATCCGCCAGCTTCCCACCGGAGCAGCCGACGACTCCTCTGCCGTCGGTTTGGCGGTGAGCCGCGACAGCAAGTCCGTGATCCTCTCGAGAGCAGCGGGGGATCGGACCGAGATCGTCTCGCTCCCCGCTTCAGGACGCGGGTCTCCGCGCGTCCTGTTCGGTTCTTCAGGATCCGTGGAGTTTCTGGATACCAGCCCAGACGGGTCCATCTACCTTGAGGAGCGTGAGTCCCCTGTACACATCCTGCGGTTTTCGCCCTCTGGTGGACCAGCAACCGTGATTTCGACTTTACCAGGCCAGCCTGTGCGTGGCGGAGTGACAACCGTATTCCTGCCGGACGGGCGGGCACTCGTGCCGGCCCGGCGCGCGGGCCGCACGCGATTGATGCTCGTCGAAGCAGGAAAGGAGGCGGTCCCGCTGGTCAGCACGAGCGAGGAAACGTCCAGCCCTGCGGCCCTTATCGGACGGGGTCAGGTGGTTTTCGATATCGGACCGGCGCCACATCGCACGCTGGCCATTGCCAATCTCTCCAACGGCCGGATCACGCAACGCATTGCATTCGATAAAGGCGAGCCGATGTCCCTGGCCGCCAGCCCGGATGGCAACACAATCTACTGCGCCGCCGCCGGAAGCATCTGGTCGATCGCGGTGGCAGGCGGCGAGCCGCGGAAAATTCACGCCGGCGAATCGGCCACGGTGGTGCCCGGCGGGCAATCTCTTCTGGTGCATATCGTCGAGAGCGGGAGGACACGGCTCCTCGAAGTGCAGCTCGAAGGAGGCGGGGAAAAAGAGATTCCGGTCAACGGACCATTCCACCTTGTCGAATCCGGCATCACTTCGAGCGCCATTCGGAACGGCAAGCTGGCCGTGCCCTTGGCCTCGCTCGATTCGTGGTTCTTTCAGCCGGGCGTGGTGGACCTCGCCACGGGGCGCATGACGGGTATCACGGTCGATTTCCCGGCCGATTTTCACTACGAGGGCTGGACGGCGGATGGACATCTGATGGCGTGGACCCACGAGCTGCGATCTACCATCTGGAAGATGACGCCAACGGGGGCCCGGTAGAGGCTGCTCAGGCGCAGAACCCTGTTCACGACAAAGGCGGCCTTGCCGGACGGCGCTTCGCGGCGTGCACGACGCCGGAGCAGCGAAGACCTCCTGGAGCGCGACGATTCCGCGCCAGCGAGTCGGCTAAACTAGGTTGAATCTCAAATGGCGCTCGCCGTGGGGGCAAAACTCGGCCCGTACGAAATCATCGCCGCTATTGGAAAAGGCGGCATGGGAGAGGTGTGGAAGGCGCGCGACACGCGCCTCGATCGTATTGTCGCAATCAAGTTTTGCGCCGCGGAGTTCAGTGAACGATTCGGGCGGGAAGCTAAAGCCATCGCCGCCCTGAATCACTCGAACATCTGCCAGATCTACGATGTGGGTCCGGACTACATCCAGGCCTTAAAACGGATCCAAGGGCGTTTGTCGTCCTAATCCGGGAAGACCGAAGAATTCACCGCCAATCAGCGACTCGGGCGTTTCTCGGTCCCAATCTCCCGGAACCGGACTTCGCGGGAGTATGGTGCGGTGAAGGGGATCTGACAAGAGGACCCGACCCGGCCAGATTCGACGCTCGCGACAGACCAGCAAAACGCGACCTTTATCGGGGTTGATCAACAGCGTCCGCCTCGTCATTGGTTGGCGTACATTGGAGGCTATGACGTTCGAAGATGAGGTTAAGGATCTCCCCCAGAAGTGCCGTGCGCTTTTGGAGGACCGTTCCGGGGGTTGGC
>DATJYJ010000537.1:0-12594 GCA_035578025.1 Verrucomicrobiia bacterium | reverse complement strand
GCGGTGGGGGTGTTTCGCGGCCAGCCACGCCTGCGCCTCCTCCACACTCGCAACCGGGTGATCGAGTGGAATCTCTTCGGACTCGTAGTCCTCCGAGGTCGCGATATCCGGGGTGATCTCCCGGATCCACGCCTTGGCTTTTGCGGCATCCGTGAATTGCAGGAAGAGATACGCCCCGAAGTTGAGATGGCCATAGCCGCTCAGGATGATGCCCTGGATGTCCGCCTTCTGCTCCTTGGAGAATTGGAACGGCGTCAACGGCGGCTGCGGATCGGCCACCCACCGGTCGACGGAATAGGCGCCGGCGCCGCCGATGATCAGTGTGAGCAACCCTCCGATCAGCAGCAGGCTGAACCCGTATTCTGGCAGTGTGTATGGAAACCCGGTCAGCGGTGGCTGCGGCGGCGGAAAACCGCCCGACGGGAACTGCCCCGACATCAGCGCAAACAGCAAGTGTCCGCCGGTGCTGAAGATGTTCAAGGCCGCCGCGGCAGTCGTAAGAAACCCGGCGAGCAGCAGCAGTCCGCCGAAGAACTCGATGCTGCCGACTCCCCAGCAAACGATCTCGGGAAAGGGGATCCGTAACATCGTCAGTTGGTAGACGATGTTGCTGTGGCCCGCGACCGTGAAGAGTTTGGGGAAGCCCGTCAGGATGAAGTAGAGCCCAAAGATAACGCGAAGCGGTATCGGGGCTCCCGACCTGCTGTTGTCATTCATCTCCACCTCCCTGCCGGAAAAGGGAATCTCCGGATCCCGCGATCCGGGCCGCACTAAGAACCCTCGTTAACCCACGGATGGATACAGATAAACACGGAGAAGCATTTGTTTTCCATCTGTGTTTATCCGTGTTCATCTGCGGCTAATCCTTATTCCCGCAACCTGCCTTCTAGAGCGTTCGCAACCACCCATCGACGGCCTTGCCGTCGAAGTGCGCCGCCAAAGGTCCGACAACCTGTTGATCTCTGAGAATGTGCTCCACCGTGACTTCGGGGTACGCGCTGTAGAACACGGACGGTGCCCGGTTTCGCTCGTAGATCCATTTGACGAACGTGTCCACTTGCCGCATACCGCCTTCGGGGTAGTCATAGCAGTTGTTGTAGAACGTATCGAGACCCCAGATGAGCTTATCGAGGAAGTCGCCCAGGTAGTTTTCCAGCGAGCCGTCGAAAAAGGCCAAAAATGCCAGGCGCTTTCCCCCGTCGAGGACGACGAAGGCGAAGGAGTGGAGGGTATGCACGTTGGCTATGTTCCCAGGGGGATAGGCGAACACGGTCACTAGGGGGGCTGCCAGGATCGCCAGCCAGAGACGCAGCAGGCGGCTGGGCCGGACTTCGGCGATCAGCGTCATCTGGTTCTGTTTGGGCTGGTCGTTCTTCACGTTGTAGGTATCTTCCAATGCCTGCCGCTGCGCGACGTACTGGAGCTGAGCCACGGGATCGCCGCCCGTGTTATCCACGCGGGAAAAGGTGGTGTAGTTCATCCCGATGCCGCCGAATGCCTGCACCAAGTCGAGCAGCGGGGGCACCAAAACGCTGCGGAGGGCCGCAACCAGGGCCGGCGGGAGCCCGCTGAGCCAGACCCACAGCCGGTAGATCCACGGCGGTCTGCCGGCGAATCGCGAAAGGAGGTCCAGGAACGGCTTCACGCCGGGGCGCATCAGGAAGCCGCTCACGTCCGGCAGGTCGAGGAACCTCTCCATTCTCCGGCGAAGCGCCGCCATCAAGCGGACCTTTTCGACTGTCGCGCTGGGAAAGCCGAAATACTGAACGGCGCTTGGCACGGAATACTTGCGGACGAAGGCCAGGAAACCGTCTGCGGAAGAATAGCCTTCACACTTGTTCCACACCTCATCGAGGCCGGGCGAGGCACCGGCTAAGGCATCCACATAGTCTTCCAGATAGCCGTTATAGCTGGTGGCAAAGATCAGCCGCGGCCCATGATCCGAATCCTGCTCCTGCAGGATCACGATCCGCGCAAAGTGCGTGATGCCGTCGCGGCCGAACTGCATGTAAGGGTTGTCCAGGGGATCGTCGTTAATCGCCTTCAGGATGCTCCGCAGGGCTGGCTCTTCCGCCGGCTTGATGCTGGCGACAATGGTCATGAAGAATTGCCGTCTCAGGCGCCAACTCGCATAGGAGCACGCGCCGGCCCCGCCCAGGATCAACGTTGCCAGGCCCCCCATGAGCAGCAGGCTGAAACCGTACTCGGGCATCGTGTACGGAAACCCGCTGAGCGGCGGCATGGGCGCCGGATAGCCGCCCGAGGGAAACTGCCCCGACATCAGCGCAAACAGGAAGTGCCCGCCTATGCTGAAGATGTTCAAGGCGGCGGCCCACTGGACAAAAATCCCCAGGAACAGGAGCAGCCCCCCGAAGAACGCGATCGAGCCAACTCCCCAACTCACCACCTCCGGCAGGGGAATCTTCAACTGGCCTAGCTGATAGACGATGTTCTGGTGGCCTACGCTCGTGAAGAGTTTGGGATAGCCGGTGATGACCAGGTACGCTCCGAAGATCAGGCGTAACGGCACCGGAGCAATCGAATTGCCCTTATCCGACATCTCATCCTCCCTGCTTGGTACCTATGAATGCAGCAACGGACCTTGGACGCGCCAGAAGCCACCTCCGGATGTCCTCGAATGCAATGCCCACTTGTTCCTAGGAACTCTTTCGCAGATCGTCAACCGAGAACTTTCCCGCCCCGCCGAACAACACGGTCAGCAGTCCCGCGAGAATCGCCCAACTATAGGGAAGGTCGGGCAGGACATAGGGGAAATAACCCAGGCCGTCGTAAGGAGCTGGTGATCCGCTGATGTAGAGTGCGATGATCAGGGTAATCGTGCTGAGCGCCTGGACGATCGCCACCACGGCGGCGAACGCGCCCACCAGCAGCAGCAGGCCGCTGGCGAACTCGAGGCCTCCCACGAACCAAGTCAGTACGTCCGCCAGGGTGCCGGTCACCCCCCAGTGGCCCAGTTCAACGACAAAATTCGTATGTCCGCCGCTGGTGAAGAGCTTGAGGAAGCCGGCGGCCGTATAGCTCGCGCCCAAAACGAGACGCAATGGAAGGGGAGCCCAATCGTTCCATTTCCTGAACATAGAAGTCCCTCGTTGTCTTATGCCGGCGGTACCGCGGCGCCCTCGATCACAGCATTCCTCGCATGTGGAGGTAAACGTAAGAAACGGAAAACACGACGCTTCCAACGTATCCGGTGTAATAAACCATGCGATTCATTCTGACGGTATCTTTCTGCTTGTTACCATCTCTGCTCATCCACAGCACATATAGAGCAGCGATAGAAAGGAAATACCCGCACATCAGGATAGGCAACAGGTATCCTTGCGACAAAATATACAGCGCCGAGGTGGCGAACACTCCTGAAATGAGGATCATGACCAAAGAGGCCAACAAGGTCTTCCTGCGTCCGTACATGACTGCGATGGACCTGTCGCCGCGCAGGGTATCTTCCTCGATCTGGTGTACTTGCATCATGATGTACACCGAGTTCTTGAAGAAGAAGGCGGTCGCCGCTCCACATAAGATTTCGGGACGCGACAAGTCACCGCCGAGCGAGGAGGCCGCCAGAATCGTGGTCGCCCCAAGCAACCCGTTCAGAAAAACCGCGGCATAGCCGTTCGATTTAAAGCGGAACATCCTGTGGGAATAAAGGAAGAACACGACATACATGAACAGCGCCAGCAAAAAGAACGTCCTGCTGATGAAAACGGCTATCGCCAGGGCGATCATCTGCGTGATGAGACTCCCCCAGAAGAGCCCCTCCGTCACCTTTGGCGGGTGCACCATGCCGCCCACAGGTTCCTCATCCTTGTCGTAATAGGAGTTGAAAATCGTCAGGCCGATACAGAGCAAAAGCCAGGAAAAGAACGCCCAAATGGTGGTGGTGCTCAGCGGAACCAAAGCCAGGAGTAGCCCAAGCAGAAACCCGGCCACGACATAAGACTGAATCGGCCAGCGTGCATGTATGAAGTTGGCATGCAGTTCGGCGGCAAGCGTCATTGAATGTACCCTCCGATAGGATTCAGGATTACGCGGTAAAGACAGCATAGCCGAGCTAAGGCTCCGATGCAAACCCTTTGTAAGAGCATTTTCCCAGGAAAATAGCCGCGATAAGAGCCTCAATTACAAATCCGGGCTTAGCTTTCTGTTCTGTTATGCACCGTACATATTCTTGCCCAAGGCTTCGCTCGAAAACTCACAAAGGGAACGGGAACGCGCGCGCCGCGCAGCCTTCTCCGGCATTCTCCGTGCTAGGTGGAACCTACCCCAGCCTGGACTCGTATCTGAATGAGATAATGGAGTCTGAATATGGCTTCACGCAAACGACGCTCGTGGGTCTGGATCCTGCTGGCGCTGCTCCTGATCCTGAGCGGCGCGGCGTTCTTCTCGGTGCGGGCCTTGAGCCGCAATCCCACCAGGATCGCCCCCGAGAAACTGGTCCGCGTGGAACGTATGGACCTTGCACGCTCCGTGGTCGCCACCGGCAAGATCGAGCCAACTACAAAGGTCGAAATCAAGTCTAAAGCCAGCGGGATCATCCTGAAACTTCCGGTCAACGTGGGCGACGTAGTCCGCCAGGGCCAGGTCATCTGCGAGCTCGATCAGAACGATCTTCAGCCGCGTGTGCGCCAGGCGCAGGCCGCCCTGAGCATCGCCGAGGCGGCGTTGAAAAGCTCCGAGGCGGAGCATGCCCGCACCAAAATCGAGGCCGAAGGTCCGGACCTGCCCTTCCTCAAGCGCGACATGGAGCGCGCCCGCATCATGTACGAAAACAAGGTGGCCGCGCAAACCGTGCGCGACGACGCGGAGAAGAACTACGAGCTCGCCCGCAACAGGCAGCAGACGGCGATTGCGAATCTCAGCGTCATGGCCGCGGCCATCCGCAAGGCCGAAGCTTCCGTCGAGCAGGCGCGCGCGCAGTTGAACCAGGCCGAAGAAGACCTCCGCAACGCCACCATCGTTTCGCCGATCGATGGCGTAGTCCTCTCACGCGACCGCGAGCCCGGCGACGCCGTCAGCTCGATCCTCACCATGGGCAGCGGCGCCACCCTGATCATGACCGTCGGGGATTTGCGCGAGGTCTACGTCAAGGGCAAGGTGGACGAAAGCGACATCGGCAAGGTCTTCCTCGGACAACCGGCACGGATCACGGTCGAATCGTACAAGGATCGCAAGTTCCAGGGCAAAGTCACCAAGATCTCGCCCATGGGCGTGGAGAAGGACAACGTCACCACGTTCGAAGTGCGCGTTTCCATCTCCAACGAATCGCGCCGGCTTCTCGCGACCATGACCGCCAACGCCGAGATTCTGCTCGAGGAGCGCAAAGGCATCCTGGCCGTCCCCGAGGGCGCCATCATCTATAAGAAGGACCGGACCGCCGAAGTCGAAGTACCCGACGGCGCCACCGAGTCCGGCAAACGCCGCGTAGCGGTCACGCTGGGCATCACTAACGGGTCGAAGATGCAGATCCTGAGCGGCGTCGGCGAAGGCCAACAGGTCGTGCTGCAGTAGGAGCGCGATGTGCTGCTGTACCTGCACGAGCTGTTTGCCCAGGTGCTGAGTGCGCTGCTGCGCAACAAGCTGCGCAGCTTCCTCACTATGGCCGGGATTGCGTGGGGCGTCGCGTCCATCGTGCTGATCGTGGCCATGGGCGACGGTTTCAAGACCGGGCAGCGCGACCGCTTCCGCAGCGTGGGCGAAAACATCGTCGTCCTCTTTCCGGGCCGCACGGAAAAGCAGGCGGGCGGCCTGCGTGCCGGGCGGCGTGTCCGCCTCACCTACGACGACGCGCACGACATCCGCACCGAGTGCTTTCTGGTGCAATCGCTGGTGGTGGAACTGCAGAATCCAGGCCGCACGACCAGCCCCTATAACAGCGGCACGTTCACCGTGATGGGCGTGGAGCCGCAGTACCAGGAGATTCGCAACATCCCCGTGGACCGCGGGCGATTCATCGCCGGACGCGAGGAAGACGAAGCGCAGCGCGTGGCTGTGCTGGGCGACAACGTCCGCAAGCAGCTCTTCGGCGAGCGCCCGGTGCAGCCGGGTGACACTTTCCAGATCAACGGTCTGGTCTTCCGCATCGCCGGCCTCATGCCGCCGAAAGAGCAGAACGCCGGATACAACGGGATGGACGGCGACAAGATCTACATCCCGTACTCGACGATGGTGCGCGACCTTCCGCCCGCCGACTCGACTTTTGACCCGGGCATTCTGAGCGACATGATCTACGTGCCGGCCTCGCTCGCACAGTGGAAGGAGGCGCGGGCCCAGGTGATGCGCGTGCTGGCGCGCAACCACCAGTTCGACGCCGACGACCCGAGCGCCGTCGGCATCTGGGATACGGTCGAGAACGCGCAACTGGTGGACAACATCTTCACATCCATGACCGCGTTCCTTGGGGCAATCGCGGTCGTGACCCTGACCCTCGGCGGCGTCGGGGTGATGAACATCATGCTGGTGAGCGTCAGCGAGCGCACGCGCGAAATCGGTTTGCGCAAAGCGCTGGGCGCGACGCGGCGCCGCATCATGGCGGATTTTCTGCTGGAAGGCATCATACTCGCGGCGGCCAGCGGGATCGGCGGATGGGCCGGCGCGTACGGCGTGGCGTCGGCGGTGAACCGGCTGCCCAAACGCGAGATGTTCGCCGGCCTGCCGGTGGATGGCGGCACCACGGCCATCGCCTTCGCGGCGCTGGCGGTGATCGCGGTGGCGAGCGCGCTCTGGCCCGCCTGGCGCGCGGCGAATCTCACTCCCGTCGAGGCGCTGCGCTATGAGCGGTGAGGCGCGATGACCTGGCGTTCCATCTTCCGCGAGGCCGCGCAGGCGCTGCGCTTCAATCGCCAGCGAAGCATCCTGACCACTATCAGCCTGGCCTGGGGCGTGGCTTGTTTCGTGATCCTCAATTCCTACGGCGATGGCTTTCACATGGCGCTGCTGAAGGCCTTCCGTTCGCAGGGGCAGGACCTGATCCTGGTGGTGGGCGGGCGCACTTCCAGCCAGGCCGGCGGCGAACGCGCCGGCCGGCGCATCCGGCTGGAGAACACCGACGTCGAGGCCGTGCGCGAAGCGGCTCCCATGATGGCCGCCATCTCCCAGGAGATGATGATGTACGACAGCACGGTAGTCTACGGCTACCGGCAGCGCAGCCTGACCGTGCGCGGCGTGCACACCGAGTACGGGCGCGTGCGCAACCAGACGATCTCCACCGGCCGCTGGCTGACCCGCGAGGATGAAGTGCAGAAACAGCGTGTCGTCGTGCTCGGCGCCGACGCCGCGCAGAAACTGTTCGGCGAGATGTCGCCGCTGGGCGAGGAGATCACCATCAACGGCATTCGCTTCTCCGTCGTGGGCCTGCTCGAGACCAAGACCCAGATCGCCAATTACACCACGCCCGACAACGACAGCGTATTCATGCCGTACGAGACTTCCTCGCTGTTCCGCGACATCAAGTATCCGACCTTCTTTGTGTGGACGCCGGTCAATCCGATGTTTCGCGAGGAGGCGATCCGGCAGATGCGCGACACCCTGGCCAAGATCCACAACTTCTCCGCCACCGACGAGCGCGCCGTGCGCATGATCGTCTTCAGCGAGTTCGAGCGCCTGGTGGACACGATGGGGATCGCGCTTCGGCTCCTGCTCGGATTCATCGGCGCGCTCACCCTGGCCATCGGCGGCGTGGGGCTGGCCAACATCATGCTGGTGAGCGTGACTGAGCGTACGCGGGAGATCGGGGTGCTGAAATCCATCGGCGCCACGCGCCGCAGTATCCTGACGCAGTTCCTGCTGGAGGCCATGGCGATCGTGACCCTGGGCGGCGGGCTGGGTGTGGCCGCGGGCTGGGGGATCAGCGCGCTCCTGGGCACGCTGCCGCTGCTCGGGCCGATCTTCAAGGACACCAGTGGACGAGGCGATATCCACCTGGAGATCTCGCTGGCTGCCGTGCTGACCTCGACGATTCTGCTGGAGACCGTGGGGCTGATCGCCGGGCTGCTGCCTGCGATCAAAGCGGCCCGCCTGGACCCGATCGAAGCGTTGCGTTACGAGTAAAAGATTACGTCGCCGGCGCTGGATGCAAGTACAATTCACACATGAAATACTCGACTCTGTGTTGCGTCCTGATGATGGCGGTTTGCGCCGAAGCCGCGGTGGTGGATTCGTCGGCGAACGGGTTCACGGTCAAGATCACCCTGCACATCCAGGCGCCGCCGGCGGCGGTGTACCAGAAGCTCGTCCGCAATGTCGGCGACTGGTGGAACCCGGCGCACACTTTCTCCGGCAGCGCCAGGAACCTGAGCATCGAGGAGCGCGCGATGGGCTGCTTCTGCGAGAAGCTGGCCGATGGCGGCGGGGTCCGCCACATGGAGGTTGTGTACCTGGCGCCGGGGAAGGCGCTGGTGATGACCGGGGCGCTCGGGCCAATGCAGTCGCTGGCCGCGGCCGGCAACCTGCGCGTCACGTTCACGCCGGAAGACGGCGGGACGAAGTTCGAGGCGACTTACGCGGTGGTCGGATATCTGGCGAACGGGATGAATACGTTCGCGGCACCGGCGGATAACATGTTGGGCGAGCAGTTCACGCGCCTGAAAAGCTACATCGAGTCAGCGGCGAAGTAGGATTTGGTTCAGCTCGGCGATGCGGGCGTCCAGCTCTTTTCGTAACGTGTTGTAGCGCTCGATGGCGTCCCGGCCGATCTTCTGATCGGTGGCGCTGGTCAGCGTGTACAGGTACTGGATGTGGGTCTGCAGGCCGGGCTTGCTGTAGCGGATGGGTGGCGTGGTCAGGCTGGCCGCGAGGTCCTTCAGCTTGTTCAGCGTCTCCACGCTGGCGGTTTTGCCGGCGAGCGAGTTCATCTCGGTGCGCACGCGGGTCACCGTCTGGTTGACCTCCGTGACGAGGTCTCGGACCTTCACGTTGTGATCGAATTGTTCCTGCAGGTCGGACTGCGTGACGCCGGATTTGAGGATGCGCGGATCTTCGGCGATGGTGAGCGGCTGGGTCTGGGTCCACGAGCCTGCGGCGAGGCGGACAGCGTATTTTCCGGGAACGGACATGGGACCGTTGGGGCCTTCGGGACGATTGACCGACATCCAGGCGCCGGGATAGCGGAGATCCCACGTGAAACGATGTGCGCCGGCGGATTTGTCCAGGCGCGTGGGGCCGCTGCGGAAGCGCGGGCCGCCTTCGCCCTCTTCGCTGGGTGGCGCGTCAACGGCATCGGGCGGCGGGGCTTCGCTTCCGGTGGAGCTGGTGAACTCGCGGATCGTCTTGCCCTTCGAATCCAGGATCTGCATGACGAGATCGCCCGCGGGGGCGGCGGCCAGGTAGTAGTCGATCTGCGCGCCGGGCAGCGGATACTGCAGCGTCGATCCGCGGCCGAATCCGCCGGCACGCACGGAACGCACGGCTTCGCGCGGGGCGTAGAGGCGATTGGCGGAGGAGAGATCGTGCAGCGGCGAGAGGTTATCGAGGATCCAGAAACCACGGCCCTGGGTGGAGAGGACGAGATCGCCGTGGGCCAGCTTGATATCGGTGACCGGCGTGTTCGGCAGATTGAGCTGGAAGCTCTGCCAATGGGCGCCGTTATCGAAGGAGATGTACATGCCGAACTCGGTGCCGGCGTAAAGCAAACCGGCGTGGACGGGATCTTCGCGGACCACGCGCGTGGGCTCGTCGGCGGCGATGCCGTTCCTGCCGTCGGTGAGGCGGGTCCAGGTCTTGCCGTAATCGCCGGTGCGGTAGATGTAGGGCGCAAAATCGCCGAGCAGGTAGCGGTAGATCGCGGCGTAGGCAGCAGCGGGGTTGTGGGTGCCGGGCTCGAGATTCTGCACGCGGCCTCCGGGCGGGAGATCCTTGGGCGTGACGTTGGTCCAGGTCTTGCCGTCGTCGCGGGTGACGTGAATCAGGCCGTCGTTGGAACCGGCCCAGATGACGCCCTTCTGTAGCGGCGATTCGCGGATGGAATAGAGCGTCGAGTAGATCTCTTCACCGGTGGCGTCGCGGGTAATGGGCTCGCCGCTCGGACCTTGCGTGCCTTCGGGGCGCGCGGTGAGGTCGGGCGAGATGCGCTCCCACGTGACGCCGCGATCGCGCGTGCGGTGCACGTACTGCGAGCCGTAGTAGACCACCTTGGCATCGTGCGGTGAAACTTCCATGGGCGAGACGCGCTGGAAGCGGTACATGAGATCGCTGCCGCCATTGCCGTACAGCGACTCGCCGCCGATCCAGTAGCGCTCCTCGTTGGAGGTGTTGAGATCGAGCACGGAGAACTGGCCCTTGCAGCTTCCGTAAACCACTTCGGGATTGCCCTGCGACGGAATGATGGGGCCGGTCTCGCAACCGGGTCCGACGCGGAAATCCTGGCCGTTGCCCGTGGGCAGGCTGGGCGCGATGACCGTGGTGTTGTCCTGCTGCGCGCCGTAGACGCGGTAAGGGTACTGGTCATCGACCGCCACCTGGTAAATTTCCGCGGTCGGCTGGTTGGCCTGGGTGCTCCACGTGCGGCCGCCATCGAGCGAGACGTTGGCGCCGCCGTCGTTGGATTGGATCATGTACTGTCCGTTGCGCGGGTTGATCCAGATATCGTGATGATCGCCGTGCGGCGCGGGCCAGGGCCGGAAAGTCTTGCCGGCGTCGGTGGATTTGAACCAGCCTTCGTCGCCGATAAAGAGCAGGTCGGGGTTGGTGGGATCGACGCCGAGAGTGGTGTAGTAGAACGGGCGCGTGATCAGGTTGCCGGACCCATTGACCAGCGACCACTTTTCGCCGCCGTCGTCGGAGCGGTAGAGGCCGCTGCCCGGCTTGGCCTCGATGAGCGCGTAGATGCGGTTGGGCGCGGCCGCGGAGATGGCCACGTTGCTGCGTCCGAAAAGCTCGTCGGGCAGGCCGCCGGCGAGTTTGGTCCAGTGATCGCCGCCGTCGGTGGACTTGTAGATGCCGCCTTCGCGCGCGCCGCTGATGATGGTCCAGGGCTTCCGCTGGCCGTGCCACAGGCAGGCGAAGAGTACGTTGGGAGAGCCGGGCTGGAGTTCGAGATCGGCGGCGCCGGCGGAATCGGAGATGTGAAGGACGTTCTTCCACGTCTTGCCGCCATCGGTGGAACGGTAGATGCCGCGCTCCGGATTATCGATGAACGGATTGCCGAGCGCGGCCACGTAGACCAGGTCGGGATTCGCGGGATGGACGCGGATGGTGGCGATCTGTCCGGTGTCGCGGAGGCCGGAGAAGGTCCAGGTTTTGCCGGCGTCGGTGGATTTGTAGATGCCGCGGCCGATGGAGACGTTGGATCGGATCTTGGACGATCCGGTGCCGGCGTAGACGACGTTTGGGTTGGAGAGGGACACTTCGATGGCGCCCATGGAGCCGAGCGGGATCTGGCCGTCGGAGAGGTTGACCCAGTTGTGGCCGGCGTCGATGGTCTTCCAGACGCCGCCGCCGGTCGAGCCCATATAAAAGGTGAAGGGTTGCGAGGGGACGCCGGTGACTGCGGTGACGCGTCCGCCGCGCTCCGGGCCGATCATCCTGTATTTGAGTTGGCCCCATAGGGCTGGGTTGTAGGTCTGGCTGAAAGCGGAAATGACAAAGAGACCCAGGAGGGCGAGACGGTTGACCATGGTTTTTCGTATGCTAACACGGCGGGTTTTGGGCCCGGCGCGATTCCGGCTCGCGGTAGCTCTTCACCTCGGACCAAAGATCCGTTGCGGCACATGTGTCAAAATGTCCGTTGCTGGATTAGAAAGGAGGAGACCACGGCATGGCTCGAAAAATGGCAGCCCTGATGTTGTCCGTGATGTGTTTGCCACCGCTTTGCGGTCAGCAGAAGGAGAATGCAAGATTGAAGGAGTCGTACCACGTGATGAAGGAGATCCTTGGCACTCCGGATAAGGGGATTCCAAGGGACCTGTTGAACAAGTCGGTGTGTGTAGTGGTTTATCCGTCGGTGAAAAAGGCGGCTTTCATCGTCGGAGGGGATTACGGACGAGGAGCCATTACCTGCCGGTCGGGAGAGGACTTCAAAGGGCCGTGGAGTGCTCCCGCGATGTTCGCGCTGGAAGGAGCCAGCATCGGCTTCCAGATCGGCGGCGAGGCAACCGATTTCGTGCTCCTGATCATGAATGACAAGGGCGCGAACTCGGTGATGGGGAGCAAGGTGAAACTCGGCGCGGACGCGTCCGCCGCGGCCGGGCCGGTGGGGCGCACAACCTCTGCCGAAACGGATGTGGTCATGAAAGCCGAGATCCTCTCGTGGTCGCGGGCGCGCGGTATTTTCGGCGGAGTCTCGCTGGAAGGCTCGACGCTGCGGTCCGACGACGGTGCCAATAAGGACCTGTACGGGAAGAAAGTGAGTGCCAGGGAGATCGTGCGAACGGGACAGTTCAGCGTGCCGGAAGGAGCCAAGCCGCTGATCGACCTCCTCCAGACGACTTCTCCGAACCGCCCATAGCCAGTCCCGCGATTCACGGGCGACATGGCGGCGCACAAAGCCGTCAGCCAACCCCACGGGATAATGGAGCAATGGCCGACCCCGATCAGCGGCTGCCGGAGAACGCGGACGGCCCCTTCTTTGTCGATGCCACG
>DATJYJ010000536.1:0-4733 GCA_035578025.1 Verrucomicrobiia bacterium | reverse complement strand
AAACGGAGAAATCATGATCCATGCGCTGCCGACGGTCAACGCCACGCTCAACGCGATCTCCGCGATCCTGCTGGTGTGGGCGTACCTGCTGATCCGACGCAAACAGGTCGAGCGGCATCGCCGCGTGATGTTGACCGCCTTCGTGACGTCGTGTCTGTTCCTGGTGTGTTATCTCGTGTACCACGCGCAGGTCGGTTCGGTGAAGTTCGGGCACGAGGGCAGCACGCTGCGCACGGTATACCTGAGCATCCTGGGCACCCACACGGTGCTCGCGGCCGCCGTCCCGGTACTGGCGATCGTCACGCTGCGGCGCGGCCTCGCCGCCCGCTACGACAAGCACCGCCGCATCGCCCGCTGGACGCTGCCCATCTGGCTGTACGTGAGCGTGACCGGTGTGGTGGTGTACATGATGCTCTATCACATACACTGAAAAGGGAGATGACGTGACCGACGACGAACTGAGGCTGAACATAGAATCTCTGCATGCCAATATTGCTGAGCTCCATGAGACCGTGAGTAAGGCTCAAGCCGAAAACGCCCGGCAGATCGCCCAGCTCACCAATCTCCTCGCTCAGGACGCCGAGAACATCCGCGCCCTCGCCCGCATCGCGCAGGCTCATCAGGATCGCCTCGACCGTCTGGAAGGTCAGTAGCATGCCTGAACAAGAAACCGCATCCCTCCGCAAGCACTTGGACAACCTGCTCCGTATGGAAGGAGCCCACCTGTCCTTCGCCGAAGCGCTCGCCGACTTCCCCGTGGAGCTGCGCGGCAAGAAGCCGAAGGGCGCTCCTCACACTGCATGGCAACTGCTCGAGCACATGCGCCTCGCGCAGCAAGACATTCTCGATTTCAGCCGCAATCCCGACTACCAGGAACGCAGGTTCCCCGACGACTACTGGCCCGCCACCGGAGCCCCACCCAGCGAGGAAGCCTGGCAAGACAGCGTGAAGCAATTCCAAAAAGACCTGAAAGCCATGCAAAAGCTCATCGCCGATCCCGCCCAGGACCTGTTTGCGCCGATTCCTCACGGCCAGGGCCAGACCCTGCTCCGCGAGGCGCTGCTGGTGGCGGATCATAACTCCTACCACCTGGGCCAACTGGTCTTCCTCCGCAAGACGCTGTCCGCTTAGAAAACGTACGTGGGCGGCTTGATGCCCTTCACCCGCAGGTACACCTCGGCCTGGCCGCGATGATGGGCCGTGTGGGTGAAGTAGCTCCACAGCCACTCGTATCCCGTGAGATTGCGCGCCGGCGGACCCGCCACCTTGTCCAGTTGCTCCAGGGTTACGCTGGCCACCGCTTTGTTGCAGAAGTCGAACGTCTGCTTCAGAAACGTGATTGCCGATTCTTTATCGACATCCAGCTTCGTGTCTTTCGCGTATGCCGCAATCTTTTCAGGATAGGCCGGCGGCGTCATGCCGCTGGCATTGGCGCATGCGCCCCGGTCGGCGCCGCCGATATGCGCCATCAATTGCCCGAAACTCATCTCTTCCGGGTTGGGGCGGAAATTGTAGTCCGCCGCCGGCATGGCTTCGGCCACGGCCAGCGTCAGCTCGCCGGTCGCCTTCCAGTGCTTGATCATCGCGTCTTTGATCGTCGTCTGTGAAATCGCCGGCATCGCCAGCGCCCACAAGGTAAGCAGCGTTTTCGTCACGAGTTTCCCCCAGGGCTATAATTGTAGGCGAAACTACTGCCTCGCCGCAGCTTCCTGGAGAAAAAGTGGGTTCCAACCGTTCTCTGCCCCTGCGTAGCGCCGCGGCGCCCATGGCCGCGCGCAGCGCCGACCGCTACTTCGAGCTCAAGAGCCAGATCCACCGCAAGCTCATCGGGGTGCTGAATCTCGAGCGTGCTTCCTCCATCCCTAAAGATCGCATCCGCACCGAGATCGGCCGCGTGGTCGAGCGTCTGCTGGACGAGGAGCGCGTCCCCATGACCACCGCCGAGCAGACCAAGATCGTCGAAGAGGTGCTCGACGAAGTCCTCGGCCTGGGCCCGCTCGAGCCCCTCCTCAAGGAGCCCAGCATCAGCGACATCCTGGTCAACCGCTTCAACAAGGTCTTCATCGAACGCAACGGCAAGCTCTCCGAGACCCAGGTGCGCTTCAAAGACGACGCCCATCTGCTGCACATCATCGAGAAGATCGTTTCCCAGGTGGGCCGCCGCATCGACGAGGCCCAGCCCATCGTCGACGCCCGCCTCCAGGACGGCTCGCGCGTCAATGCCATCATCCCGCCCCTCGCGCTGGACGGCCCCTGCCTCAGCATCCGGCGCTTCGGCCGCCACGTCATCACGCAGGAGGAAATGCTCCAGTTCAAGACGCTGACGCCGGGGATGCTGCGCTTCCTTTCCGCGTGCGTCCAATGCAAGTGCACGGTCCTGATCTCCGGCGGAACCGGCTCCGGCAAGACCACCACGCTCAACGCGCTTTCCCGCTTCATTCCCGAGGAAGAGCGCATCATCACCATCGAAGATACGGCCGAGCTCCAGCTTCAACAGCGCCACGTGGTCAAGTTTGAAACCCGCCCGCCCAACCTGAACAAGGAAGGCGGCATCAATCAGCGCATGCTGCTGCGCACGGCTCTCCGCATGCGCCCGGACCGCATCATCGTGGGCGAATGCCGCGGCGCCGAAGCCCTGGACATGCTCCAAGCCATGAATACGGGAGTCGAAGGCTCGATGAGCACCGTCCACGCCAACAGTCCGCGGGACGCGTTTTCTCGCCTCGAGACCATGGTTATGATGGCCGACCTCGAAATTCCCACGCGCGTGATCCTGCAGCAGCTCGCCAGCGCCATCAGGCTCGTGGTCCAGGTCTCGCGCCTGCAGGATGGGACGCGCAAGATCCTGAGCATCAGCGAAGTCCTGGGCGCCGCGCAGGATCGTGTCGAGCTCCAGGAGATCTTCACCTTCGAGCGCGTCGGCGTCACCGACTCCGGCAAAGTGCAGGGCCGCTTCAAGGCAACCGGCACCACACCCAGAATCCTCGACCGCCTGCGCGTCAGCGGCGTACAACTCCCGGCCGGCATCTTCGAGGAAGTGGTTCCCGTGAACCTGTGACGCTCTGACGCTACAATACATCTTCCGCCGAATGAATCCCGAGATCAGCCTCATCCTTCCGGCCTACAACGAAGCGCGCATCATCCCGACCACTATCGGCGAAGCCGTCCGGTACTTCGAAGGGCGCGGGTTGACCTACGAGATCATCGTCGCCGCCGACGGCACGGACGGCACGCGCGAGGTAGTTCGAAAAATGTCGGACGAAAACCCCGCGCTCCAGGCGATCGGAAGCGAGCAGCGACGTGGCAAGGGCCTCGGCATTCGCGAAGCCGTCGCCATTGCCAAAGGCGCCATCATCGGCTATGCCGATGCGGACAATAAGGTGCCCATCGAGGAGTTCGACAAGTTCCGCCCGGTACTCGCACAGGGAATCGATGCAGCCATCGGTACGCGGCGCGGCACGGGGGTAGCCATCGAGCGGCAGCAGCCGCTCTATCGCCGGATCGGCTCGCTCGGCTTCCTCTGGTTCATGCAGACCGTCGTCGGCCTTCCCGGCATCAACGACACGCAGTGCGGCTTCAAGTTTTTCCAGCATGCGGTGGCCAAAGAGCTGTTCCGCCGGCAGAAGATCGACGCATACATGTTCGACGTCGAGATCCTGGCGATCGCGCGCCGCCTCGGATACCGCATTCAACAGGTGCCGGTCCGCTGGCGCGACGATGCCGACAGCCGCCTCAACTTGGTCGCGGGCAACCTGCGCAACGTTCGCGACATTTTCCGCATCGGTCTCGAGCACCGGTTCGGCGGCAGGCTCCGGTGAGGACACCGCGATGAAGCCGATCAGGACCGAGGTGGCATTCACCACACCCTGGATCGAGGTCCTGGCCAAGACGTTTCGGGAAGGCGAGGCGCCATACTACACCCTCAAACTGCCCGACTACACTTCTCTAGTCGCCATCACCGAAGATCGGCGCATTGTGATCGTGCGACAGTTTCGTCCCGCGGTCGATCACCACACCGTGGAGCTTCCCAGCGGCCTGGTCGATCCGGGGGAGACGCCAGTCGAGGCTGCGCGCCGCGAGCTGCTGGAAGAAACCGGCTACGAGGCGCGGGAAATTGAACTCCTCGGCAGCATGGAGCCCGATACCGGACGTCTCGGCAACCGCATCTGGGCGTGCGTCGCCCACGGCGTCCGGCGTGTCGATGGCGCCGTGCCTGAAGAAGGCATCGAGGTCTTCACCTGGAGTGCCGAAGAACTCTTAGCAGCCGTGCTGGATGGCCGCTTCGATCACGCGCTGCACGTGGCCATCGTCTGGCTCGCGTCCCTGAAGGGCCACTTGGCTGCCTGAACCTTCCGCCTGGAGCGGGCGTCGTATCAGGATGCCTGCGCTACGTCCGACTGGATCTCCGGCATCGCGGGATCGGCGAACGTGTAGTGCACGTCGGCGACACGGCGCGTCCGGCGGCGTTCGCGCAATCCGAGCCGGTGCATGATGCGGCCGGCGTGATCCGGATCGTAGCGCACGGCGAACCGGGCAAAGATGGCATCGGCGAAGCGCGCCGTGGTCCAGCGGTCGGTTTCGAAGCCCGCCGCCCTCGGCCCAGCCTGGTAGATCTCGATTGCGCCGGCCAGTTGCTCCGCCGTGAGACGGCTCGGCCGGCCCGGAGCACGCCGCTTGCGCAGCGCCTCCACGCCTTTGGCGCTCATCGCCCGATTCCATCGGGAAGCTGTGGT
>DATJYJ010000535.1:0-11814 GCA_035578025.1 Verrucomicrobiia bacterium | reverse complement strand
CGTGGGGATCTCCCGGGATGTTCCATTTCGCGTGAGCGGACGCCGCGGAGTGCTGCTGGAAGGAGAGGTGGACGCCGCGCAGCCCAAGCCGACGCTCACCTGCGTGGTATCGCCCGGCTACTTCGGCGCTGTAGGGACTCCTTTGTTGCGCGGCCGCGATTTTTCGCGCCTCGATGGGAGCGGGAGTCCCAGGGTAGCCATCGTCAACGAAACGGCGGCAGCCGCGTTTTGGCCCGGCCAGGATCCGATCGGGAAGCGCATCCGGTTCTCCACGGACCGGCAGGTCAATGTCGAAGTGGTGGGAGTAGCGCGGACTGCGAACTACCAGGGCCTGGCGGAGCCGCCGCAGCCGCTGCTGTATCTCTCCTTCCAGCAGTATTACTTCCCCACGGCGGTTCTATATGTGCGCACGGCCGGCGAGCCCGCGGCTGCCATCGCCACGGTACGCCGGGAACTGCAACTTCTCGACCCCAAGCTGCTGCTTCAGGCGGAAACGGTTGAGACATCGATCCGCGGCCTGCTCTGGGCGCAGCGCCTCTCGGCAGGACTGCTCAGCGCGTTCGGCGTCCTGGCGCTGTTGCTGGCGGTGATCGGAATCTACGGAGTGATCGCATACTCGGTGCGGCAGCGGCGGCGGGAAATGGGCATCCGCATGGCGCTCGGCGCGACGCCGGCGGATGTGCAGCTCATGGTGCTGGGCCAAGGGATCCGTCTGATTGCCATGGGCGTGATCGCCGGAAGCATCCTGGCTCTGGGCCTGGCGGGCATGGTGCAATCGATGCTGTTTCTTTCCACGCCGCGCGATATGTTCACGTTCACCATGGTGCCCGCGGTGCTGGCGCTGGTGGGCGTGTTGGCCTGCTGGGCGCCGGCGATGCGATCCGCGAATGCCGATCCCTCGCAGGCACTGCGCGACGAGTGATGGGTCAGATTCGCCACCGCTACGCGGGCCGTGTAAGGAAGGGCACATCATCGGGCGCGGCCGGGGTAAATTCCGGTATAGGCGTTCCCCACAATTCGTGGCACCATGGACCGCAGGCGTTATGCAACCGCAACCATTTTCCGCGTTGTCGGAATCGTTGCGGAAGCGTGTTCCCTTCGAGCTCAATCCCACCAATCTCTCGGGCGTGTTCACGACACCCGCTCCCGCGCACGAATTCGACCCGTACCGGGCCAGTGTAGCCGCGCTGATCAGGAACGGCGTGATGTGGAGGCGCCCTCTGCCCGGCGATTCGCTTCACCTGATCCGTGCATGGGACCGCGTATTTTCGCGGAAGTGGCTGCCCGGAGACCGTATCGCGCCGGTGCTGGAGCCGCAAAAGGGGACGAGCCACGCGCTGCTCGGCCTGTCCGGAGACGGCGGCACGTATACCAGCCGCAACTGGAGCGGCGCCGTGATTCAAGGGCAGTGGACCACAGTCGTCGGTTCCTGGCTTCTTCCTGCCGCCGAGCCATCGGGCGGGACTCACGGATCTCGCGAAATCCGGAGTTCCTCCTGCTGGGTGGGGATCGACGGATTCAGCTCCGACGACGCTCTGAAGGCGGGCGTTCAACGGCGTGTCGACAGCACCGGGCGCGCGGAGTTCGTCGCGTGGTGCGAATGGTACGCGCCCCCGCAGCCGGATTCGCCGGCCTACATCTGGCAAACCGATATCCGCAATTTCGCGCTCCGCCCGGGACAGCGCGTCTACTGTTCGGTGCAGTATATCAGCAACAAATCGGCGGGCCATCTCTGTTTTGCCAATGATTCCACCGGCCAGCATGTCTCGATCACCATGGCTCCGCCGCCGGGCGCGGCCGCCGCGGGAGACAGCATCGAGTGGATCGCGGAAGCGGCCGCCGACGGCGAAGAGGCTGGTGAGTCACTGGCGGGAGTGCCGCCGGCGCGCTTCTCGACCGCTTTGGGCTGCAGCGCCGACGGGCAGAGAGTCGGTCTTCCTCAGAACGGCGACCGGATTCACATCGGCATACAGAGCAGGACCGTCACTTCCGTCGAAATATCCGAGGACGCCGTGACGGTGATCTTTGTAGGTTAGGCCGCCCGGTGCGCGTGACCGTTTGCACCTTATCGTTTGGTTGAAGACGGAAAATTCCGCCCGCGTCGCGAGAGATTCGGATACACTCTGGCGCATGACCAAACTCGGAAGGTGGCTTGTTCTCTTTGCGGTCCCGGCGCTACAACTCCCGGGCCAGACTACAACAACCTATTCGCTCCCACCCTCGGGGTGCGCGCACATCGACAATTGCATCATCTATGGTCCTGCCGAGAGCTATTCCCTGTGGGAGGAGATCGGAGCCAACGGCCAAAGCTGGCAGATCTTCAACGTCTATTCCTGGGTGGGCGGATTTTCAGTGGTGGACACTTATCACTGCAACTCCGCCGCCTACCAACAGGGGCCGGCAGGCGCGGGAGCGCCCGCGGGCAGCACGACACAAATCAGCGCGACCTGTTCCGGCGTGGATACCTACGGGGCTGCGTTCACGATGCAGTTCACCGTGTACGCCTACAGCTACTATTCCCGTGGAGGCGGCGGCAAGGGCGGCGGCGGCGCGGGCACTCGCTGGTGGGTCACCGGCGGTTCGGTGAACATCGCGAAATGAAAGCCGGCGCAAGCATCACCGCAGCGCATCCAGGATCGGCGCGAGATCGCGCCGGCTGGACAGGTCCAGGATGCGCTGCTCGCTGAATCCGGCGATGCGGCCCAGAATGCGAATCGCCGGGAAGCTGTGGCCCTGGTCGTCCCAGGATGCCATCTCGCGAAGGGGAGCGAGCGCCTGGGAGCGCAGCGCGTGGAGCACCTGAGGATGGCGGGAGTTGGTGAAGGATTCCAGCAGAAAAACCGTCTTGTTGCGGTCGAACCAGTCGATCGAATGGATCAGCGCGATGTAGGGCTTCAAAGGGATGAGCCGGAGCGCCTTCGGATCGAACTCCACCAGCACGCCTAACGCGCGGATTGCGTTATTGCGCACGTCGTCGTAGGGGTCGAGAGACGCGCGAACCAGCCCGGCAATCTGGCGCTTGGATTCATCGGCGTACCCCAGGGCTTCCGCCGCGGCCGCGCGGCTCTCGTCATCGGGGCAGTTTTCCAGGACGCGATAGAGTGTAGCGGTGTGCGCGCGGGCGTACTCGCGAAGTTTCAGCTCGAGGGCTCGCTGCGGCGGGTAATCGGAGAGGCTATAGCCGCGCGAGTCGTCTTCACCAGCCTGGCCCGACTTCACCGCGATTTCGTTCTGGCGATCCATGTCGCGGTGGAGCTGCAGGATCTGGGGAGGCAGCTTGGCGGTGCCGGCAGGCTTGGGATGGAACGCGAGCACCGGAGCCGCTCGATCCTCCAGCCCAACGAAGAGGCTTGTCCTCCCATCCGGCAGACAGCAGATCGCGGTGATTGCGGCTCGCGCCCGGCCGACCGCCTTCGCGTAAATCTTCTCGGCCTCCGACCGCGCCCGCCTGGGCGGAACCGGATCGCCCACGTGGAATGGCAGCGCGGCACGCAACGGGGCGAGGTCCAGATTGCCGTACCCGTAGAAATCGATGGTGCCGATGTGCGGGTCGTCGGCAAATGCGATGCAAACCAAGAGTGGAAAAGCGGCGCAGAGCCTGCCCACTATCGTGACCTCACGGCTCCGTGCAGACCTTCACCTGTGTAGCCGTCGGGAGCCTCGCCGGTCGTGGCGTAGCGATACAAGGCCACCGCGAAGATTTGACGCGCTGCGCTAAAGGTCGCCGCCATGGCTAGGATGTAGAGCGCCGCGACTGGCAGCAGCGGCCAGAAGCGGTTGATCCCGATGGCTCCGATCACCACGGCAGGAACGGCAAACAGGAGGCCGGCCCACATGAAGGCGATGGCACCCGAGAGCTGCTCGCCCCAGGTCTTGCGCAGCAACTCGCCCGATCGCCGGATGGAGCCCATCACACCGCGCTCTTCGATGACCAGCACCGGCACGATCAGGTACGTGGCCATGCTCCAGCCGAAGCCGAGGATGCCGATCGCGATCCGCCCCAGCAGGCCGGCACGCTCGTCGATCCAGCGCAGGAAGATGCCCACGGTGCTCGAGACCAGGGACCACATGAGGATCTCCGGCGCGCGCGCGGCTGCCACGCCAATTCCCTTCCCCAGCGACGCTTCGCCACCGTTGAAGACATCCTGCGCGCTGGCGGCGAGGGCGCAGTTAAGAAAGATGATCGCGAAGTTGGCGAAGAGGTACCACGCAAATGCCACGGCGAAGTCGATGGGCTCCCAATGGCGAGGCAGTCCGCCCTGGAACAGCGCGAAGGCGAACGGTACCGACACCGCCGCCGCGGCGAGGGTGCTCAGGATCGGAAAGAGGATGAGCTGCTTGTCGCGGCGCAGCACCCGGAAACTTCTGATCATCAAGTCCCAAGAGGCCATATTGCTCCTTGTTTCAACGCCAGTATACGGTCTGGTTCCGCACGCCTGGCCGCATTGTGCTGAAAACACGGCGAATTTTCCTATTGACAAGCAATCGCAATTTGCAATATATCTATAACAGATTGCAATCAACAACAGCCCGCCGGCGGGAACACAGCCGCGGCGGGAAGCGTAATGATAGAGGAGTAAACGCCGAACCCTTATGACACCGACAACCAGCCCACACACCGGGCACATTCATGCACTTCTGGCGGAGCGCGGCTACGAGGTTACCGAACCGGCTCCAGACAGTCTCCGCATTCGCGATGTCGAGAGCGGAGTCGCCCTGCAGGCCGTCATCGAAGGCGACATTGTCTTCTTCTCGCTGCCGTGCATCACGGTTCCGCGTGCCAAGATCACGCCGGACATCATGGCGAAGATGCTAGACGCCAACAACGGCATCAGCACGTCTTCGTTCCAGGTTTACGACTCCGGCGTCGGTGACGCCACGGTGACGCTGAACAATTTCTGCAAGCTCCAGGAGATGGGGCCTGACGACGAGGACGATGTTTTGTCGTGTGTCCACTTCCTGCTGGTTGATGTGATGAGTGCCCGCCGCGTGATCGGTGGTCTGGCAGCATGACGCGGGTTTCCGGCCCGCGAGAGGAGACGAGGAGATAAGACGATGGCATTTCTTTCTGACATATTCGGACGCATCGGCCGCGTGGCGCGTGGCCAGGCCAACGCCGGGGTGGACGTTCTGGAGGACGCTACTTTTGAAGCCACGGTGCGGCAGACCGTGGCCGACATGAAGACGGAGCTCAACAAAGTGGTCCGGGCCAGCGCTGCCGCGATGAGCAACTACAACACGTTGGACGCCGAGTACCAGAAGTACGTGCGCCAAAGCGAAGAGTGGAAGGGGCGCGCCAACATGGCGCTCGACGCCGGCAACGAAGACCTCGCCCGCAAGGCCCTCGCCAAGAAGGCCGAGTGCGATCAGCAGGTCAACAGCATGAAGACGGCGGTGGACAACGCCCAGGCCACCAGCGAGAAGCTGAAGCAGCAGGTCGCCGAGCTGAAGCGCAAGATCGAGGAAGGCGAGCGCACCGCGGGCACGCTGGTGGCGCGCAAGAACGCCGCCGTGGCACAGCGCAAGGTCAGCGAAGCCATCGCCGGCGTGGGCAACGCGGACAACGCGTTTGCCCAGCTCAACCGCTTCGAGCAGACGGTGGCCAAGGAAGAAGCTACCGCGAAGGCGTTCGACCAGCTTGCCAGCGCGGGCAAAGACGACGACCTGGAAGCAGAGTTCGCCAAGCTGGGAGGGCACAGCGTCGACGACCAACTGGCCGCTCTCAAAGCCGAGCGAGCCAAGGCTGCGGTGCCGCCGCCGTACGTTCCCAAGGAGATCGCCGGCCCGAGCGGGAGCGTTTCGACCGCATCGGGCGCGGGCGAGAAGACCAGCGCGTAAGCGGATGTCCGCATGATTACCTTTACTCTGGTCGCGATTCTCGGAGTCCTCTTACTGGTCGTTCTGATGAATCTTTTCAAGAAAACACCGCCGCCTCCGGCCGCATACACCCCGCCGCCGGAGGATCTGGCCAATCTCAAGGTCACCGACGCCCGCGTGGGAGACGCACTCTCCATCGCGGGCGCGGGCGACCGCATGACCGACCTCGACTTCACGGTCGAGCGCGGTACGCGATACGAAGCCGGCTCGCGCTCCTGGTTGGAGCTTACGGGTCCGTACCAGGAGCGGCGCGTGGCGTTGCGCGTGGGCGGCGATGAGGAGATCGAAGTGTATCTCCATTCGAGCCCGTCGCGAGCGACGCTGGAAGACATCGGACTTTCCGAGGACGACCTCGCACAGATGGACGAGCGCCAGAACACGGCCGACAATTTCGAGTACGACAATGTCACGTGGCTGTACGTGTTGAGCCGCGAAGTGCGCGGCTGGCGCGATAACCAGTCGCAGCCCGTCGGCTTCTACTACTGGGAATTCCGCACGCAGGACGGGAAGCGCCTGCTGGGAATCCGCAAGACCGAAGGGGAGCCTTTCACGGCCACCGAATACGTGCGGATCGCCCCCGGAGACGTCACAGTTTACCGGGGTAAGTAAAGAATTTGGTAGGGTAGGCCTCCTGGCCTGCCCGTCGCCCGACGCGCGCTACGCGCGCGGGCAGGCCAGGAGGCCTACCCTACCAGGAAATAGCCAGAAGATTCCGTATGAGTAAGTCATCTCTTCGTATCCTGGCGGTTCTGCTCAGCGCCGCCATCGTGATCGTTTTGTTCGCGGGCCTCGACAACCTGCCAGGCGAGGTCCGCAAGCAGATCGCTGCCGAGCGTACCGCGTACGCTGCCGCGCAGCAGCAGGTCGATCGCGCCAAATCCGAAGTCGACCGCGACCGCGGCCAGGAGCCCGCGCTCTTTGCTGCCATTCCCTCGGCCAGCGGATACACCGACCGTCTCTCGCGAAGCCAGAGTTCGCTGGCAAGCGCGCAGCGGGATCTGGACGATCTTGCCGCGCTGGAGAAGCGCAACCGCCGGACGGATCGCCAGCAGGCCGAAAACCTTCTCCGCCACGAGCGCCAGTCGCGCGAGAGCGCGGTTGCCGACGCCGAAGCCGTTCGCAAAGATGCGGCCCAGTGGATCGAGCGAAAGCAGCACCTGCCGCAGGAAGTCCAGGACATGGAGCGCGATTACAAAGCGGTCCAGGCCGTGGACCTCAACGGCCTCGCGGGCGTGGTGCAGAAGGCCCAGACCGACTGGCCGGAAAAGAAGGCCGACCTCGATTCGCGGCTGACCGGGGTTCGTGCGACGGTCCAGCGCGCCGACGATGCCTGGAAATCCAGCGCCGATGCCCGGCGCGCGGCGGCGGCCAACGACGCTACAAAGCTTGACTACGCCGCGCTCTTCGGCGCAGCCGACACGCTCAAAACTGCTGCCGCGGACGTCCCGAAGCAGTCGGACGCTTTGAAGTCTCTCACGGCGCAGCTCTACGACTCGTGGGACAAGCTGCTGGTCGACATGCAGTCGCGCAGCGGCAAGTACGAGCAGCGCATCCGCACCGTCCGCACGCACCTACCCGACGCGTCGAGCAAGAACGGCACCACGACCAGCGACGAAAACTGGGTCGAGGTGAGCCGGGCGCAATACCAGTCCCAGGAACGCGAACTCGGCATGGCCATCGAGCACAAGCCGGCCGGAAAGTACGATATCGAGGCCGAGCGCGTGGCGCAGCCCGCCGGGTTTGCGTACATGGCGCCTCCGGGACAGAGCAACCGCTACGGCTATTGGGACAACAGCGGCGGACACAGTTTCTGGGTCTGGTATGGCCAATACGCGTTGATGCGCGATCTGCTTTTCAATCGCGACTACCGCCCGCTGGACCGCTACGAATACGAGAATTACCGCCGTTACGAAGACCGCCGCCAGACCTACTATGGAGACACCGGCAGCGGCGCCAAGTACGGCACGGGCGGCGCGACCACACAGGAGCGCTACTCGGGCAGCACGTTCGCCAAGAGCGGCGGCTTCAAGGATTCGAAGTACGCGAGCAAGCCCGGAAGCTATGGCAGCTCCAAGTACGCTACGCCGGGCGGCGACCGGACGCCGAAGAGCTTCGGGCAGCACCAGGCATCGCCGCCACCGCCGTCGACACATTCGTACCGGCCGCCGGCGCCGCGGCCGTCGATGCCGCGGAGCAGTCCGGGAAGGAGCTTCGGGCGGAGGCGGTAGGTGATAACGATTCACGGTCTCCTTCCCAACATCGCTACAATGCCTGCAGGAGTGGAATGGCCTCTCAACTGTCCGTGAGCCGGATCGTGCCGGTGATCGCCCACGCCATCGCGGTCTTTGGCGACGAGCACAAGGCATCTCACTGGCTCTCCACTCCCCTGCCGCTATTCGACAATCGTCCGCCATCCGCACTGCTCGAAACGGACGAGGGAATTGAACTGGTCGAGCAAACTCTCACCCGCATCGAGAACAACATCCCCTCTTAATGTCGCTGCTCGCATATCGTGTCTGCCGGGCGAGCTATGCCCGCTTGGACGGTGCCGGTGCGTGGCGGGTCGGCGGACGGTGGAACTCTCCAGGACGCGGTGTGGTCTACATGGCAGATTCCATCGCTCTGGCGGTGCTTGAGAATCTCGTACACATGACCCGAGAGGACTTCCCAAGCGGCTATGTAGTCGTGTCGGCTGAGATCCCTGACACCCTCGAAGTGCTGACTTCTGATCTGGTGTTCGATGCCGCCAGCCGGAATCATGCCCGGTCACAGTCGATCGGAGACGATTGGTTCGATCGCAGGCTCTCCGCGGCAATGCGTGTACCCTCGGCCGCGGTATCCGGTGCGTGGAACTACCTCCTCAACCCGGAACACCCCGAATTCCCGCGAATCGTCGTCGCTCGTCCAGTCGCGTTCGAGTTCGATCCACGCCTGTTTGCATAGACTTTACTTCGCCTCCGGCACTACCGGCGTCGAGTATGTCTTCTTCAGGGCTTCCTGGTACTCGCTGAACAGCGCCTTGATGCCCGCGAACTCCCGCTTCACGGCGGTCCGGTATTCGCTCTCCGTGGCGAAGTCGAACAGCAGGGCCGCCATCGACTCCGCATCCACGACGAAGCCATGATGGCCGATCTCCGCCAACGCGTCGACTTCCATTTCGTAAGTATGATTGGGCGCCGTTGACGTCTGTACCTCGATTCCGATCCCGGGAATCGCGCTGCTGACCGAGCCGGTCTCTTCGAAGCCCTGCGGCTTACCAGGCGCTTCCAGAACGTTCGTCGCACCAAATGCCTTCGCATGCGCCAGCCCGACCTCGGCGAGAGTCGCCAGCGAGATCCCGTCGCGCATGCTGCCGTAATTGTCGATCTTCACCTTCGTGCCGGTGGCCAGCGCCGCCGCACGTGCCGCGTTATCGACGAATTCGCGCACCTGCTTGAGATACACCTCGTCCGGATAGCGGATGTAGAAATCCGCCTGGGTCCGGTCGGGCACCACGTTGGGCGCGGCACCCCCTTCCGTGATCACGCCCTGTACGCGCGCTTCGGGCCGTATGCTCGAGCGCACTGCGTCGATGTTGTTGAACAGGTGAATCACGGCCTCCAGTGCGTTGCGTCCGTTCCACGACGTCATCTGGTGGGCCGGCGCGCCGGAGAAGGTGTACTTCACGCCGTCGATGTTCAGGCAGCAGGTGCCGAATCCGGGCGCCGGCCGGTACGTGGCGTTGACCGCGTGGCTGCGCACGATGAGGTCCATGCCGTTGAACACGCCGGCGTTGAACATGTCCGTTTTGGCCACCGGCGGCATCATCTCTTCGCCGGGGGTGCCGAACACCACCACGCTTCCCGGCAGCTTCGATTTCTCCAGGTACTCCGCGATCGCAACCGCTGCCGCGATGCCGATCGGCCCCTGCGCGCTGTGCTGGTCGCCGTGGAACGCGCCTTTGGTGCCGCGCAGCGCGTCGTACTCGAGGATCACGCCCAGGTTGGGCGCGCCGCGATTTCCCTTGTACCGCCCCACGAATGCGGTCTTCAGATTCGCGACGCCCTCCGTGACCTCGAACCCGTGCTTCTTGAGGCACTCCACCAGCAGCCTGACCGACCGGTGTTCCTCGAACCCGATCTCCGGATGGCGCGTGATGTCGTCGCTCAACGCGAGCATCTCCGTGTCCATGAGCTGCTTTGCCCGCGCCACCACCTGGTCGCGGGCCGCGTTCGGCGCGGCGAAGCGCGAGACCCAGCCCTGCACGTTCAGCGATTTCTCCAGGTCCGCCATCTTTCGCACAACGGCCGTGGCCGCCTCTTTCTCGGTCGGCGTCTCCTGGGCAGAGACGATGCACGACACGGCGGCCGCAATCAGCAACAATCGCATTTCGGTGAATCCTCCTGTCGGACTCAAACAGAATCAGTATAGTATTCACATGCAGTTTACACGCCGCGATCTTGTGGATCTGGTCTTCCGGGCGGCTGCCCTCCCGGGCGGAGCCGAATTCCTGACGGCATGGCTGGGCGCTCAACCCGCTCACCAACATTCGGCGGCGCCTCCCGAGCCGCCTCTGCTCAAAGACTACCGGCCCCAGTTCTTCGACACCAACGATTTCGCCGCGCTGGAATCGTTCTGCGAGATCCTGATTCCCACCGACGATGCGCCCGGCGCGCGCGAGGCCCGTTGCGCGCACTTCATCGACTTTCTTCTGCATTCCGCCGATTTGCTCCCGGACATGCAGCGGCAGTGGCGGGAGGCGATGGCGGCACTTAAGTTGGCGGGCTTTCACGGTGCCGACACAGCCGGCCGCGCCGCCCTCGTGGAAGCCATGTCGAAACCCGAGCGTGATCGCTCTGTGACGCATCCGGCGTACTCCGCCTATCGCCTGATCAAGCAGCAGAATACCTTCGCGTTCTACACGTCACGGGCGGGGATGATCGAAGCGCTCGACTATCGCGGCAACACCTACAACCTCGAGTTCCCGGCGTGCACCCATCCGGAGCATCACAGGATCTGAGATGCCGCAAATCTACGACGCGATCATCGTCGGCTCCGGCGCCACGGGCGGCTGGGCGGCCATGGAACTGACCGAGGCCGGAATGAAGGTGCTGCTGCTCGAAGCCGGCAGCCACATCGACCAGGCCAAGGATTTCCATCACACCTTTCTCTACCAGTTGGACTATCGGGGCCAGGGCAAGCCGGGCGCGATGCGGCGCTACAGCGGCACCGAGCGCAACTATCGCATCATGCTGGACAACGAGGAGAACCCGTACACCACGTCGCCGGAAACGGTCTACCGGTGGGGCCGCTCGCGATGTCTCGGCGGCCGCACGCTGCATTGGGCGCGCGCTACGGACCGCATGGCCGACTACGAGTTCAAGGCCGCCTCGCGCGACGGCTACGGCATCGACTGGCCCATTTCTTACGCCGACATCAAACCGTATTACGACCGCGTGGAGAGCTTCATTGGGGTGAGCGGCTCCGTGGAAGGCCTGCCGCAATTCCCCGACGGCCCGTTCCTGCCGGCGATGCCGCTGAATTGCGCCGAAGCCATCTTCACCGCGGCCTGCAAGAGCCTTGGCTGGCGGACCACACACCGGCGCCTGGCGCAGTTGACCCGCCCGCATCGCGGGCGTCCGGCGTGCCACTATTGCGGGAACTGCGTCAACGGCTGCGACGTGGGCGCCATGTTCAACAGCATCGCGGCCACACTGCCGGTGGCGCTGAAGACCAAAAACCTCGAGATCCGCACGGACTGCGTCGCAGCACAGGTGCGGATGAACCCGGAGAATCGCGCGCAAGGGGTGACTTACGTCGAGCGCTACACCAGGAAGACTGTGGATGTGGACGCGAAACACGTGATCCTGGCGGCCTCCACACTGGAGAACACGCGCCTGCTACTGCTTTCCGCGAAGGGAGGGCTGGCGAATTCCAGCGGCACGCTGGGCCAATATA
>DATJYJ010000534.1:0-5380 GCA_035578025.1 Verrucomicrobiia bacterium | reverse complement strand
CTGCGCTGGTCCGGACTTCGGATTAGTGACGCGGCCATGCTCGAGGAGAGCCAACTGCGGAAGATCGGGGGAAGATACGTTATAGTCATCGAGCGGATGGAGCAAAACTGGCAACACGGTGAGGGTGCCGATCCGGGCCTTTGTAGGTGATGCGCTTCGGGCCCTACCGCCGGCCTGGCCGCTACGGCAGCGACAGGCGCCGCTCAGACGCTGAGGACGGGGCAGGGGGACTCCTGGATGACGGTGTAGAGGGGCGAGAGCACGCGGGCGAGGCCGTCCCTTTCGCGGCCGCGGCCGACGACAACGATCTCGGCTCTCTCGTCGATCGCGGTGCGGCGGATGCCTTCAGGCACGGAGGCGTCGAGGACGCGGACGCTGACTTGAAGTCCCAAGGCGGCGTAGTGCGCCAGGGCGCTTTCGAGGAACGTTCCCTTCTCTGTTTGCGCGGCGGCGGGGGTGTCTTCGGGGCTGGCGGAGGCGGGCTGCATGTGCACCAGACAAAGGCGCGTACCGAAGGCGTCGGCGAGGAGACTGCCGGCGTCGAGGATCTCCTCGGCCTCGTCGTTGATCTCAAACGCGCACAGGATGGAGCGCTCGCCGCCTGTATTCGATTGGGAGGTATCCGGCTGGTGCGCGCCGGTCAGTACGGGACAAGGGATATCATGCAGCACCTTGGTGGTGACCGAACCCAGCAGCAGGCGGCGGAATTTGCCGTGGCCCTTGGTGGGCATGACGATCAGGTCGGTGCCTTCAAGCTGCACCACGCGCGCGATGACGGAGGGCGGATGGCCGTCTTCGATGCGGATGGTAAAGCGGACATCGCCGAAATGGGCGCCGGCGAAATCGACGAGAGCTTGTTCGCGCTCGAGGCGGAGCCAGCGCAACTCGGAAGTATAAGGCAGGCGCACGCTTTCGGCCTGCTCAGGGGGGAAGGAGGGTGGCGGGAGGTCGTAATCGGGCACGGCGTCGAAGGCATGCAGCACGGTGACCGCAGCATCAAAACGGCGGGCAATACCGGCGGCGTAGGGGGCCATGCTGAGCGCCGATGCGGAGAAGTCCGTGGGAAAGAGGATAGTTTGGAATGGTCTCATGGAAGTTACTCTTGATTGGAGGTGCGGGATGCGTCGCTGGTAGCTTGGGGCGGCGGAGCGATGGTATCGAGATGGGGTCTGACAGCGGACCAAGCGGCATCAGAGGCCACGGCCACGAGGCGGTCGCCGGCTTCCAGTTTCAGATCGGGATGGGGAAAGAGACTGCGCTCGCCGCGCAGGACCATGATGAACTCGAGATTATTGCCGGCAACCAGGCAGCCGGATCCCAAGGGCTGGCCGACGCAAGCGCTCTTGGGGCGCAGGACGCCGACGCGCAGGCATTTGCCATCGACAAGCTCCACGGGCACGCCGGAGGCTAGCAGAGACATAAGCTCGAGGCCGCGGCTATCGAAGTTGTGGGAAATGCCGGGGGTACCGAGTAACTCGAGCGAGCGGCGGAGATGTTCCACAAAGTGGGAGGGGGAGTAATCGCGGTTGGGGACCTGGGCCTCGTAGAGGCTCTTGTATTTCAAGTTCCTCGAGAGCAAGCTTTGCACCAAGGAACTGAGGATCACGGCGAGTCCGGCGGCGACAAAGAGGTGATAGCCCCCGGTCATGGTCGTGACCATCAACAGAGTGGCGATGGGGACGCGGGCGGCGGCGCCGAATACGGCGGCCATGCCAACTACGGCAAACGCGGCGGGGGGTTGATGCAGAACGAGGCTGAGGAATCCGCCGACCAGGGCGCCCGTGAAGAGACTGGGAGCGAACACGCCGCCGGAGCCGCCCGAACCGATGGTTAAGGCCAAGGCGAGGATCTTTCCGAACGCCAGGAACAACAGCAGGCGGAGAGGCAGGCTGCCGTTGATGGCGGCCTGAATCCAGACATAGCCTCCACCGAGTAACTGGGGAAAGGCGAGAGCCAAGAGTCCCACACCGAGTCCGCCGATGGCTGGCTTAAAGTGGGGAGGGCAAGGAATGCGGTGGAAGATGTCCCGCATTGTGTAAAGCGTGAGGGGCAGAATGGTGGCGACCAGACCGCAGATAACGCCAAGCACGATGTACCAGCCATAACCGGCGGCGCTCGATACTCGCAGCGACGGCGGAACGGCGAACAGGGGGCGGAAGCCCACGAAGATCCCGTTAATGGCGTAGGCCACGATGGAGCCTAGCATGGTGAAAACCAGGGCACTCGATTCGAACTCGATTTCGCCGTAGAGCACTTCGATGGCAAAAATGGCGGTACCAATGGGAGAGCGGAAGATGGCGGAAAGGCCGGCGGCCATGCCGACGAGGAGCAGCAGGCGCACCTCCTCCTGGGAGCGGTGTAATTTCGTGGCGTAGATGGAGCCAATGCCGGCGCTGATGAGGGCGGTGGGACCTTCGCGTCCGGCTGATCCGCCGGAGCCGATGGTGATGGCGGAGGCGAACATTTTTATGAACGGCACGCGCGTGCGGATGACGCCGCGGAGGTTGTGAAAAGCGTTGACCGCGGCATCGGTGCCGTGGCCTTCGGCTTCGGGAGCGACGCTGTAGACGAGGAGCCCGGCTAGCAGACCGCCGACGGTGGTGGAGACGGGGATTAGCCAGGACGTGTGTCCTCCGCCGGCGCCATTAGGCGGCAACTCGGGGACGTGATAGTGACCGATCCACTCCAGGAAGATAATCTGCCCCCAGTGCAGGAGGAACGTAAATGCCTGGGCTCCTAGCGCTCCAACCACTCCCAGGAGCACGGAGTCGAGCAGAAGCCTATGTAGCTGTTTGAGCATTAAAGAGTTCGGTTGTGGGTCGCGGCGCGGAAGAGAGATGCAGCCGCGAAAGGGGATCGGGCGCGGGCCCTATCACGGGCGGCACGCGGATGGAACGGCGAGACACCGAGGTGGCGAATGGGCGGGGGATGCCGCGAGAACGGTGACCTTCCAGGGGGCTGATGGGTCCAGCGATGGCCTGAATGGTATCGCGCTGAAGAGCGCGGGTGCTCTGTGACATGCCGCTCCCAGTGACACGAACTTTCAACGCGGAGTCACTAGACTACAGTGATATGCCGGAATTAGCATAGCAGCTTTCCACGCAAAAACGGCGGGAAGAGCATTAAGGCGGGTGATGCTTCGCACCTTTGCCGCGAAAGCTGGCGAGGTTTGCCGAGATCACCAAAATAGGGAGGGCGCTTTGAAATTCGTCGGGCCGCCAACACACGTCTCGTCGGCTCAGGAGTTATCGTACTCCACTCCCCGCCACTTACACCACCGTGGCGTACGGTTTTGCGATCAACTCGATCGGCGCCGAGAGCTGATCGGGTGTGACGAATGGCATCGACCGTCTCGGCTTGCTCGGGCGCCGTGGAGCCACCTTCAATGAGGTGCGCGATGGTGCCTGCCGCCTCGCGCTGCTGCAGCGACATCCCGCCCAACCGCCATAAGCGGTTCGTGCCAAAATGGAAGTCCTGGTCATCAAGACCAGCCAGAAGTGCCCGTGGTCGACTGGCAGTCAGCTCTTTCGGGCTGCACCGTACGGATCGGGCCGGAGGTCGAAGATGAAGATAGACCTGCTAACGTTACTTGTGCTAGCAGTGCCTGCGCTGGCCCAGAACACCGTCAAGGAGGCACTTGCTAAACACTGGAAGACGTCCGCCGAATTCACTATTGCTGTGGGCAACGCAATGCCGGCTGACAGTTACAACTTCCGCCCGAATGCTGCGGAGATGGGCTTCGGCCAGCTCATGGCGCATATCGCGGGCATCAATGAGTATGCCTGCGCCATTGCCAGCGGGCTGCCGCGCCCAGAGTTGCCGGCGAAGATCGTCGAATGGAGCAAGGATACCGAAAAGGTGGAGGTCTCGAAAGAGACGGCTATTTCGTTCCTGAAAGAATCCTTTGAATTCTGCAACAAGGCTGTGGCGGCGATGACGCCCGAGCGTTTGGACATGGTGGTAGGTCCAAAGGCACGCAACATGACTGGCTTTGAGTGGCTGTTCGGCTATTTCACACACACCGCGCACCACCGCGCGCAGGCGGAAGTATACTTACGGGTTAAAGGCATCAAACCGCCGGACTATCAATTTTAGGATTAGCACCGGAGCAGGCGCGTTGTTCGGATATCGGTAGCCAGAACGAAGCGGGCCAGCCGTCCTAAGTGTTCGCAGGTCGTTTTAACCGGTTGGCAAGGTAGGACGTCCTTGCGGTGTAAGCAGACGGAACGGCCCCAGGCGCGAATCAAGGACCCTTCGCTAGCGCTTTGGAGCGGCGAGGGGGAAGGGCTGCTGGGATCGCGCGCTTATGTGAGGCAACACTACGCCGTGGGCCCGGGACGGCAGGGGCTGAAGCCCGAGCACGAGACCTTTTCGGTGTATTTCAACCTGCACCCTGGATCGGGTGAAATTCGCGGGGTCTGGCTGAGACACAATGCCAAGGCACGCCCGGTTTTTGAGGCCTGGTTCTCCGCGCTAAACGACCCGGCGGCGGGCACCGTTTCGATTCGTGATGCCGGCCGGGGCATCAGCGATCATCAAGCATGAACATGGCCACGTTAATGCCCAGCACCGCCCATAACACGCGCCGATACTGGCGGTCATATCCCTGGTGGCCGCCGTCCGGGTCGCAGCAGCGTCCGCCCATGGCAAGTGTCCTTTCCTCTTTCGAGGATGGGGCCTATAGTAGCTATAGGGTCAAGCGCATGAAACTCAACGGGCGGCTGAGCATCGGGCCACTATCAAAGGCGACCGGGGTCAAGGTTGTGACCATCAGGTACTACGAGCAAATCAAGCTCATGCCGGCGCCGCTGCGTACTGAAGGAGACTACCGTGCGTACGGCTGGGACCATTTGCACCGATTGCAATTCATTCGACGGTGCCGGGATCTCGGCTTTACGCTCGACCAACTCCGCGATCTCCTGAATCTCTCCACGCAAGCCGGATTGAAATGTGCTGGTGTTGATCGCATCACCGATAACCATCTCAAGGAAATCGAGCACAAAATTGCCGATCTCCAAAGACTCGCGGCCGAGCTGCGTTGCATCGGTTTTTGAAGTCCAAGGGGCCTGAAGGCGAGAATATCGACCCGGCTACTTTGCGCAAAATACGACGTGCTGCTGAATGGTCGGGTTGTTGCCCTGGTGCACCGCGCACAGCATCCGCACGGTAAAGGAACTGGAGAGCAAAGTCGTCTGCGAGGATTTTGTACTTTCCTGGCGGAATCTCAATCCGGCACGGAACAAGCGAAATGTACGGAGAACCGAGAAGCTGTTGTCTCGGACCACCAAATGCGCCGAGCTTGGCAGGCTTCGCTACTGGATCACGCAGAACGGCGCGAAGAAGATAAGGGTGGAGTCGCGCGGGCGGGGCGAACCAAAGT
>DATJYJ010000533.1:0-10928 GCA_035578025.1 Verrucomicrobiia bacterium | reverse complement strand
ACCCAGGCGGCGTATTCCGCGCCGAGGTTGGAGCCGAATTCAACGACCTTAATGCCTTCGAGAGCGGTCATCTAATCCACCATCCGCCGCCATATAAAGATGATGCAGCAGGCAAATTGCCATTGCATCTCGGGGAGCGCGGCCCAGGCCGCAATTCTCGCCAAGCGCGGCTTGAAAGATCAACCGGGCGCGCACTGGATTGACGATAACCACGACGTCCCGCGCGGAAGCCAACGCACGGTCGGCTTTGCGCGCCCGCTGCCACCTTGTTGCAGGTGTACGTTTATCAACATCCGCACGTGCTTTGCTGACTGATTTCAATGGACTGACATCGCGGATTAATCGGGTCGTAACTTTCCGCCCCTAAATTCACCGCGCGCCGCAATGCATGCGAGGCGCGGCACTGATCCGAGCATGGAGAGATCGATGAGAAAACGAACGGTGGTGGCTGGACTTCTCGTGCTGGCTTGCGCGCTGGGGGGTTTCACGGCCAGTCGCGCGGCGCTGTTGATCAACGGCGCAGGCGCAACTTTCCCGTACCCGCTCTATTCGAAATGGTTCGACGTCTACGCGAAACAGGACCCGGACGTTAAATTCAACTACCAGTCGATCGGTTCCGGTGGCGGCATCCGGATGCTCACCGCGCGCACGGTCGATATCGGCGCCAGCGACGCGCCGATGACCGACCAGCAACTCGCGGCGGCGCCGGGGAAGATCCTGCATTTTCCCTCGGTGATGGGCGCGGTCGTGATCGCGTACAACCTGCCCGGATTCAGCGGCAAGTTGAAGCTGGACGGTCCCACCATCGCCCAGGTTTTCATGGGCAAGATCACCAAGTGGAACGATGCGAAGATCGCGGCGCTCAACGGCGGCGCGAGCCTGCCGGCCACCGATATCGTGGTCGCGCATCGATCCGACGGCAGCGGCACCAGCTACATCTTCACCGACTACCTCTCCAAGGTCAGTCCGGAGTGGTCCAGTGGGGTCGGAAAATCGACGGCGGTGAAATGGCCGACCGGGCTGGGCGGCAAGGGCAACGAGGGCGTGACGGCGCTGGTGCAACAAACGCCGGGCGCGATTGGTTACGTTGAGCTGATCTATGCACTGACCAATCACATTCCATTCGCCGACCTGAAGAATCACGACGGCAACTGGGTAACGGCAAGCCTCGACGGTGTTACCGCGGCGGCAGCCAGCGCGGCGGCCAACATGCCGTCCGATTTCCGGGTCTCGATTACGGACGCGCCCGGCGCGACCGCCTATCCGATTTCGTCGTTCACCTACCTCCTGGTCTACCAGCAACAGAGCAGCCGCGAGACGGGGTCGCAGGTGAAACGGTTCATCAACTGGGCGCTGCATTCAGGCCAGCAGTATGCGCCGCCGCTGAACTACGCGCCGCTTCCGGCCCAGGTGGTGGAGCTCGAAGGCAAGCAGCTCGACACGATCCAGCTTCCGGCCAAGTAACCACAGGAACCAAGTTGCGAGGGGAGAATTTTGATGCGGTCTAAAACAAGCAATCATCTTCTGAGCGCGGTCATCGCCGCGGGAGCCATGACGGTGATGCTCGCCGGGTGCTCTTCGATGCCGTGGAGCAAGAGCAGCGGCGGCAACTTTCCGCCGCCGGGGGCGGCGATGGCCAACGGCAAGCCGACCGGCCCGCCGCCGAAGGTCGAGGAGTGCGCAATGACGAACTCCGGCTCACCGACCAAGTACGTGTGCAACGGCAAGACCTACACGTCCTTCGACCTGGCGAAGATGCGGACGGACTACGAGAAGCAACAGCAGGCGGGGCAATAGCAAGCGGCGTTACGGCGCCAACATGAACGCGGGAGGAAGCTTGTGAAACTCGGAAAGTGCAGATTTGCGATAGCGGCAGTCCTGGGCGCGATCCTGTTCGTGCTCGGACCCTCGGCACCGGCACGAGCGCAGAGTTCGACGCCGATGCTCAAATTGTATGTGGACCCGGTGACCGGACAGGTGTTCACGAGGCCGGGCAAGGGGCGCTCGCTGCTGACCGAAGTGCCGGTTTCGTCGCTCGATTCCAGCGCGATCGAGCAGCGGGTCGAGCAGAAGACCCAGGCGCAGCTCGATGCGAACAAGCAGCAGATCCAGCAACTGGTGCAGTCGAATCAGCAGCTGACCCAGTCCAACGCGGATCTCCAGCGGCAGGTGGCCGAGATCAAGCCCGCGTGGCGTTCCTATATTGACAATTTCCAGAACAAGTTTCGGGTTGGTGCGCTGTTCTACGCGGACTATCGCTTTTACACTCATTCAGGCTTCCAACCCCAGGAACTCGAAAACATCAACAACCCGGGCCCGGGCGGCAATCTCTTCAACTCCTTCGACGTCACCCGGACTTACTTGAATTTCTACTTCTTTCCGACCGACGGCCTGACCTTCCGGTTCACCCCCGACATCTACCGGTCGATCGGCAGCGGAACGACCGCGGTGATTTCTCCTAGCACTCAGTATTCGAGCAACCTGGACGGAAGCCTGAACTACCGCTTGAAGTACGCATACGTCGAATACAACAAGCTGTTCGACTGGTGTCCGGCCCTCAAGGGAGACACCATTCAGGGCGGTGCACTGCCCAACGTCTTCATTCCTTGGGAAGAAGATCTCTTCGGCTTCCGCTACGTTACGCTGGTTCCCTGGAACTATGTCTCGCTATCTTCCTCGCAGCTCGGAGTTCAGATCGGAGGTCCGATCAAGCTGGGGCCGGAAAAACTCCAGTATGTTGATTACGGCATTGGCGTTTACGACAACGCGAATTTCCATCAGTACGAGCAGACCAACACCAAGCAGTTCATGTCGCGTATCAGCGTGTACCCGCTCGGCGCGAAGTGGCGGTTTGACGGACTCGGCCTGACCTGGTGGTTCGACTATGGCTACGGCAACGTGGCGCCGAACGTCGCACTTACCAAGCCGTTCTTCCAGGCACCGCAGGCGCACGTCATGCGCCAGGCGTTCCTGGCGCACTACACGGCGGAGAACTGGGGCATAATCGCCGAGTTCGACATCGGCCACAATGCCTTTAGCTCGGGCAACCTGTTCTCGGGCAGCGCGCCGAACACCGCTGCCGGTAGCAGCTACATCCCCTTCAACACGATGGCTACCGGCTTCCTGAACAACGGACGCACGGTCCAGAATATGTTCGACATCATGGGCCACTACCACATCCCGCATACGCCGTTCACTGCGTTCGGTTTGTGGGAGCTGTCGCAGCCCAACACCAAGGTGACGACCGATCCGCTCGACTTCAACCGGTACGTCCTCGGTGTGCAGTGGCAGATCAACGAGTACCTGCGGTTGGCGCTCGACAGCCAGAACGTGAACTACTACCACTCGCAGACCAACGTGAACGAATCGTACGTCAACTCGTTCGTGCCGGGCTTGTTCTCCAAGCCGGGGACGAAGGTCATTCCCGACGCCGTTCCATGGTCGACCCACTCAATATTCCTCAACCTGGAATTTAACTACTAACCTGGAACCCATGCTCGTCCGGTGCGGCGTTGACGACACGCCGCACCGGACCAACCATTCGCGACAAGAGGGACAAAACGCATGAAGCGATTAATTACTGTTGGAACGCTCGCGATGGGGCTTGTGCTGTCGGTGGGCGCATGCAGCAACCTGTTCACCCCGCCCGCGGACGAAAGCCGAAGCGCGGTGGCGCAGTGGATTGGCAAGGATCGCGTGCAGCTCGCCAACCAGATGGGGCAGCCCAAGGAAGCCGTGCCGATGACGGACACCGGCGGCGAGATGCTCTACTATTCCTACGAAGGCCATCACTACGTGTTCGAGACCGACCCCGATGGGAAGATAAGCTCTGCGGTTCAGACCAGGTAACGGGTTTTGATCTTCAAACTCGCCTACAAGAGGGCGGCGCGGCGAACCGTCGCGCCGTTTCCTTTTGTGAGCTGAGCGCGCTACCGCCGTGCGCAAAATCGCGAGTCGCCCGGGGCCGGGAAATTCATGCGGGAGTGATCGCCAGTTAATCGGCACGTAACGATCGCTGGGTTAGTGTGGGCGGCCCAAACTACCAATGCGGTTACGCCGAAGAGCCTCGCTACACGCCGTCGCAGTTGCCGTATACACGGTAGCGAACCTGCTGTGCCTGCTTACGCTCGTTTCGTTTGCCTCGACCCGGGCGCACGATTTCAATCAGCACTTCCGCATCAACGAGTTCCGGCGCTGGACCATCCGGCACACCGCGGTCGAGTCGGCTGCGACGAACGAAGCGGCTGACCGCGCGCTCAAGGCCCAGGCGCGCACTGATGTACAGTTCTCAATCGAGCCTGACCACGATTTCCAGCTTGCGAGTTACTCGGAGCCGGTCTCGCCGGTTCCTTTTACGCGTCTGCTCTTACGCCTGAAATTGGGCATCCATCGGACCGACGCGTCCGACCCACTGCTCTAGCCCCCCAGTCCGCGTTTCACAGTCTCGCGACAGACGGCGCCGTTCGGCGCGTTGGCGAGGCTGGCTGAATCGCGGTGCGCTTTTCGTCACAGCGACCATAGAGCCTTGACAAGTTTCCACCGGAGATCCGGATGGGACAATGGTTCGCGGGTACGCGCGACCGTAGTGGTTTAACCAAGGCCTTTCCTCGATCCGAATCGGAGCCGAGGGGGGAAAGAGAGGAGCAAGATGAATTCCGACAGGAAACAATTCAGGCGCACGTTTGCGATCGCGATGGCAGCATGCCTGCTGCTATGCGGACTTGCGGGGAAGGTGCTGGCCCAAAGCAGCGGGTCAGTGCCTATGCTCAATTTGTACGTCGATCCATCGACGAAAATCGTTTACACGGAGCCGGGTAAGGGGAGGCGCCTGCTCACGCAGGTTCCCGTTTCGAGCGTCGACGTAAACCAACTGGAGCAGCGCCAGCAGCATACCGAGGCGCAGCTCGGCGTGGCGCAGCAGGAACTCGAGCGGCTGGCGCAGAAGGACAAGGCGCTGACCGAAAGCAACTTCCAGCTTTCGCAGCAGGTCACGCAGATCACCCCGGCGTGGCGCCATTACATCGACAATTTCCAGGACAAGTTCCGGGTGGGGACGCTGATGTATGGCGACTACCGCATGTACACGCACACCGGGTTCCAACCGCAAGAGCTGACGCAAATCAGTAACCCGGGGCCGCAGAACAATATCTTCAACTCGTTCGACATCTCGCGCGCTTACCTGAATTTCTATTTCTTCCCGATCGACGGTCTAACCGCGCGCGTCACGCCGAACGTCTACCAGACGATCCAGGCCACCGGGAATACTACGATCGGCAGCAACACCCAGTTTGCTAGCAACGTCAACGGCAACTTGAGCTTCCGGCTCAAGTATGCGTACCTGCAATACTCGAAGTTGTTCGACGGGTCTCCGTACTTCAAAGGCGACACGATTACAGGCGGACAGGAGCCAAACCCCCTGGTGGCGTGGCAAGAGGACCTGTGGGGCTTCCGTTACGTGTGCCTGACTCCGTGGAACTACTATAGCCTGTCGTCCACCCAGGTCGGCGCATCCATTCAGGGGCCAATCAAGTTCAACGAGTTGCAGTACGTTGACTACGACATGGGGGTGTTCAACAACGCCAGCTTCCACGCAATTAACCAGACCAACACTATTCAATGGATGAACCGCATCAGCGTGTATCCGTTTGGTGCAAAATGGCGCTTCGACGGACTCGGTCTGACCTGGTTCTTCGATTACGGTTACGCCAACGCCGCTCCGAGCGCGTCGAGTACCGCGAATGCGCCGTTCGGCCATCTGGCCGCGAACGCTCACCAGATGCGCCAGGCGTTCCTCGCGCACTACACGGCAGAGAACTGGGGCGTCATCTTCGAGTACGATTGGGGCCACAACGCCTTCAACATGGGCAACGCGTTCTCAGGATCCGGACCGATAACCACGGGAACCGAGGCCACCAATCCGTACTTCAACTTCAGCCAGATGGCGGCCGGGTTCCTCAACAATGGGCGCAACACCCAAAGCGGATTCGACCTCATGGGTCACGTCCACATTCCGCGCTCACCGTTCACCGCCTTTGGCCTGTGGTCGCTGTGGCAGCCGAACACGCAGGTGCAGAATGACCCTCTGGACTTCCAGCGCTGGGTGGTTGGCGTGCAGTGGCAGGTCAACGAGTTCCTGAGAATAGCGCTCGACAACCAGAACGTTAGCTACTACCACAGCCAGCACGACGTCGCTTTCTCATACGTCGACTCGTTCGTGCCGGGCATCTTCAAGAAGCCGGGCGCCGGCCAGGTCGTCGACGCTGTGCCGTGGGATACGCACTCCATCTTCCTCAACCTGGAATTCAGTTATTAGGACCGCGAAGCCGGCGGCGGAGCCATCTGCTCCGCCGCCGGAGCAATCGCGTTCACCAAACGACAATCTCGGCCGCGAGGCCGAAGGGGATCATATGAAGAAATACCGGATTCACGCTGTCGCCGTTTCGCTGCTCGGGTGGTACCTGATGTTGCCGCCGGCGACTGGGCAGAACGGAATTCCGCAGCTCGTGATCAACGCGCCAATTGCGCATTGGACGGTGGCGCAATCGTTCGACTCGTCGAAGGAATGCGAAAAGGAACTCGACTTGCGCAGGACCAAGTTCGAGAAAATCTACAAGAAGTCCAACCACGACAACGTGGGAGAGGAATTCTGGAGCGGACTTTACTTGGCGGCGGCGGATAGCGCCGAGTGCGTTGCCACCGACGATCCGCGGCTCAGAGAGGGAGGGTCACAAGACGCGGCGGCATCGCCGGAGAAGCAGACGCCCCCCGAAAAGAAGCCGGCCGCCGACGCTGACAGCCAGCTATAGAGCGAAAGCCTCGAGTTGACGCGGCGGTACGGCGCAAGTCGTGCCGCCGCGTTTATGTTGTCGGAATGTGACCGCCGTTGTAAGATGAGGTTGCGGATGTGGCGCGTAGCGGACAGCAATCGAAGCGACGCGCCGGCTATGGGAAGTCGCACGCAATTTCGGATTGGAACTTCAATCGCGGTACTCGGCGCCGCATTCTCAGCACTCTGCGTGATTTCTCTGCTCCTGGCGCCATTTGTGCGGGCGCACGATTTCTCCGAGCATCTCAGGGTCAATGAAGCACGCCGCGAAACCATTCGTAACACTTCGATCGAGACGGCTTCGGTCCACGATGCCGAGCAGCTCGCGCAGAAGGTTCCCGCGCCCAATCCGATTCTGCGCGCCGTGCCGCAAATCCTTCCCGAGCCGGTTTCGTACACCGAGCCCGCTCCTCCGGTTCAGATCAATCGCCTGCTGATGCGCTACAAATTGGGAAACTCGCGCGCAGGCGATCCCGATCCTCTTCTGTAGTTTTCTTCCGTTCGCAAATTCGACCGGACTGATGCGCGCTTCTCATGGGAGGAGCGACGGCGTCCGGTCGGAAAGTTTTCGTCTGAAACAAACAGAAGAGGAACTCAAATGAGGAAACTGACGATTGGTATCATGATCCTGGCGCTGACGGTGGTTTGCGCGGGATGCGTCGCACAGGAGAGCCGCCAAGCCGCCTCCGAATGGCTCGGGAAAGATCGGGCGGATTTGGACAGAACAATGGGTGCGCCCAGACAGGCGGTCCCAATGACCGACACAGGTGGGGAGGAATTGTTCTACTCGTACAACGGCCACCACTACTACTTCCAGACCAACGCCAAGGGTGAGATCGCGACCGCAGTCCGAACTGACTGATTTCTGCCGTCGATCGGTTGTTCAGGGGGCGGTGCGTGAGGAACGCACCGCCCCAGTCTTTCGCGCTGGACATTTGACGGCAAAGTGTACGAACCTCGGCTGTTGGGTGCCCTCATGGCGAACGTCATCACCGAAATCGAAGATCCAGTCGCGATCATCCGGCTCGACCGCCCGGAAAAGCTCAACGCCTTTACCTTCACGATGGTCGAGGAGATTCGGTCCGCGATCGAGCGGGCCGCATCTGACGATCGCGTGGTCGGTATCGTCATCACCGGCACCGGGCGCGCATTTAGCGCCGGCCTCGATTCCGGCGATCTGAAGCGTTCCACCCAGGAGGGTACGCCCGCGCCCGATGCGGAAGTATCTGCCGAGGAATTGCCGGCGTTGTTCAGCTATATCCTGCGGGTCTCAAAACCGGTCATCGCGGCGGTCAATGGAGTGACGGCGGGCGGAGGATTCGTGCTCGCGATGATGTGCGATCTCCGGTTCGCATCAGAAACTGCCAGTTTTACTACCGTCTTCTCGAAGCGCGGCCTCATCGCCGAGCACGGCACGAGCTGGCTCTTACCACGGATGGTGGGAGTCAGCCGCGCGCTCGATTTGCTGTGGAGCTCGCGCCGCATCGACGCGGCGGAGGCGCTGCGCGTCGGGCTGGTCGATCGCGTGGTGCCGCCCGACAAGCTGATTGATGAGGCGCGCGCGTACGTGCGCGACCTGGCAGCCAACATCTCGCCGCGATCGATCGCGGTTATCAAATCGCAGATCTACCGGCATTTGTCGGAGGGCATGGCCCCCGCCATCCGCGATGCCGACCAATCGATGAAGCAGGCGCTGGAGCATCCGGACGCGAAAGAGGGCGTTGAATCGCTGCTGGAGAAACGGCCGCCGCGGTTCCAGCGATGGCACGGAGGTAAAGCATGAGCACCACGCAGTTTCAGCACATCCGGTACGAGAAATCGGGACCGGTCGCGACGCTGACGATGTATCGTCCGGATCGCATGAATGCGATGACCAACCGCATGCTGCTGGAGACCGGACGGGCTTTGGCAGCCGCCGCGGAGGATCGTGAGCTGCGGGTATTGTTGCTGACCGGAGCCGGCGATCGCGGGTTCTGCCCCGGCGCCGACCTCAACCTGGTAGCGGACGGCAGTGATGTCGAGCGCATAGTGCCGGAGGATTTCCGCGTGCCGGTGCTGCTGCATGAGATGCCCGCGGTGACGATTGCCGCTGTCAATGGCGCATGCGCGGGCGCGGGCCTGGGATGGGCGTGCGCGTGCGATTTTCGCTTTGCGGCCGAGTCGGCGCGCTTCAACGTCGCGTTCCTCGATGTCGGAGTGGCGGGCGACATGGGCGGTCCCTGGACGCTGCCGAGAATCCTGGGCGCGGCAAAGGCGCGTGAGTTGTACTTCTTCCCGGGCAAGCTCGATGCGCAGGAAGCATTGCGCATAGGGCTGGTATCGAAGGTGTTTCCGGACCTGACCTTTCGCGCCGAGGTCGATGCTATCGTGCAGCGGCTGGCCGAGTCGGCGCCAATTGCGTTGCGCACTCTCAAGTCGAATTTCCTGGCCGCGGAGAAGACCGGGTTTGCCGACTACCTGGCGCTGGAAAGCGAACGGCACATGCCGATGTTCGACACGCACGACACCAAAGAGGCTTTCGCGGCGAAAGTGGAAAAGCGCAAGCCGAAGTTTCTCGGAAGATAGACAAGGAGGAAGTTCCATGTGGATTCGACTTCGTCAAATAGCCTTGGTGGCAAAGGATCTCGATCAGATCACGAAAGACCTGCACGACGTGCTGGGGCTCGAGGTCGGGTTTCGCGATCCCGGCGTCAAAACGTTTGCTTTGCGGAACGCCCTGTTCCCGGTCGGCGGCCAATTTATCGAAGTGGTCTCGCCCATCCAGGAAGGCACTGCGGGCGGACGCTACCTGGAGCGCCGCAAAGGTGACGGCGGCTACATGGTGATCACGCAATGCGATGATCACGCACCGCGCAAGAAGAAGGTCAACGAACTCGGCATCCGCAAGGTGCTGGAAGCAGACGACCACAACTACCACATCATGCAACTCCATCCGCGCGACACCGGCGGGTCGTTCCTCGAAATCGACTTCCAGGAAGGGGACATGTCTCCGGACGGGCCGTGGATGCCGGCGGGCAAGAACTGGAGACCCGCGGTGCGCACCCATATCGTGAAGGCGATCGCGGCGGCGGAAATCCAGTCGTCCGATCCCGCCGGGCTGGCATCGCGATGGGGTCAGATCATGGAGATCCCGGTGACGCGGGATGCCTCCGGCAACCCCGCGCTCAAGCTGGAAAATGCGACGCTGCGCTTTATCAAGGATGAAGACGGACGCGGCGAAGGCCTCGGCGGTCTCGACCTGGTTGCGACCGATCGCAAGGCAATGTTCGCGAACGCGGAGAAGGCCGGTAAACGCGTATCCGACGATATCGTGATGATCAGCGGAATGCGCCTGCGCGCGGTGTAATCGAAATAAAGGAGTCCGCAGATTGGCCGGCCAGCGGCGCAATCCGCGGACTCTGGTTCTATCGCTCTAGTAGCGGCCGCCGAGCTTGCTGTGGTCCCAGCTGGTGATTTTCTTCGGCACCACCTTGAGAATCACCCGCTTCGTGACGATCTGCTCGGGCATCGGGGGGATGTTCGCTTCGCCCGTGTCGCGCCGGCGGATGGCGCCCATGTATTTCTCGACGCTGGCGCGATCTTCGAGAATCTCGCATTCGCCGCGAATCATGACGCCGCGCAACTGCGCGTAGTTCCTCCCGCTCTCCGCCATCACGGCGACCTTCGGATCGCGCCGGATGTTCAGCACCTTCTGCGCCTTGCCGTACGATGACATGTAGATCACGCCGTCGATCGCGACGTAGTTCATCGCGACCAGATGCGGGTAGCCGTCCTTTCCGATCGTGGCCAACGAGACTTTGCGGGTATCCCTGAGAAATGCGGTCTGCTCGTCGGGTGTGAGCTTGATCTGCTCGCGTCGATTCATTTGGTATGCGCCACCACGAACTCGCCGATACGATCGATCGCCTGTTGGCCCTCCGGCAGAATTTTCGCGAACACGTGCCAGACGTGGACCATCTCGGGCCACACTTCCAGGGTCACATCGACGCCCGCGGCCTTCGCTCGCTCCGCGATACGGGTGGAATCGTCGAGCAGGATCTCCGCGTCGCCGACATGGATCAGCAGAGGCGGCAGACCCGTGAGGTCCGCGTAAAGCGGCGAA
>DATJYJ010000532.1:0-6781 GCA_035578025.1 Verrucomicrobiia bacterium | reverse complement strand
GTGCGCGGTGTCGGCAGCGATGGGTGCTTTCGATTGTCTGGTGCGGATTCCTGGCTGGCCGCGTACGCGCCGGCATGAACCGGCGTGAAGCCGATCAGTATGGCCGCCGCAAAGATAAAGGCCCTCTTCCCGGGTCTCAGTCTGAAGCGAAAGCCCGACAGCAGGTTTGAAGATGTGGAGTGCATAGGTGTTAAGCCTCCTGGGTCTTTCAATTTGAAGTCGTTCACTGGCGGCTGGAATATGGATGCGCCCACAAATCGATGCGCCCGGGCGGCCTGTGAGTTTCGATGTCGTGTGTTCATACTGGTTATCCGAGTGGCTGAGGATGCGACGGCCGGCGGTACGACTCAAGAAAAATCAGACGATTTTCCTCAAACAAAGAAGCAACGCTTTCTGTATCCGTGCATCGTGAGGCGGCGGGAATCGCGAGGACTACGTTGAACCTTCGCGATGACTGGATGGACCGTGGCTGAGCCAACTGGCGGCCTGGGGATTTGTTAGCCGCGAGGGATCGGAGAACCAGATGCGGATTTTAGCGACTTTCGCCGTCACTGTCGGGTTGACCTTAGCACTTGCCCGGCTGCCGATGCCGGGAACGTTGTGGCACGCCGTGCGATGGGCTGCCTACGTGCCGATCCTGGCGGTAAGCTGCCGGCATGGCCCCATCGCGGGCCTGTCGGCCGGCGTGGCTACTTCATTACTGTGGGCAGTTCTCACGGTCTTCCTGGGGAGGAATGACGTGTCCTGGCTGAGTTTTCTGGTGCCTGATTTCGCCCTCGTCGGCCTGTTCGGCGGTCGGCTTCTGGGAGTGCGGCGGCCTGTTCGTCGCGAGTCCGCGACCGGGAAGAGAGCATGGCCCGAGCCAGGGAAGACTCCCGAGTCGGCGATCGAGTTCAACCTGAACCCCATCGCCAGCATTCAGAGCGCGGCGGGACTCCTCGCCGAGGAAGATACGTCGGCCGAAGTGCGACACGAACTGGCCGACATCATATCCACTGAGTGCGGGCGGCTCGCGTCCAGCATTACGAATCTGGCTGAACGGAGCGCCGCGGCGACTCCACCGCAATTCAGCGAAGTAGACTTCAAGCCAATTATCGACTCCGCGGTCGGGGAGGCCGAGTTCGTCCTTTGCGAGCGAGGCATCGTGGTGGAAAAGGAGATTGGCGCCGAACTGCCGCGGATCCAATGTAGCCCGGATCAGATTCGAAGCCTGCTGATGTCGCTGATAACCAACGCCATTGAATCGGCGCAGACCAGCAAGAAACTCGCCCTGGACGTCCATGGCGAGAAGGACGGCGTCCTTATTGAGGTCAGGGCCGGGGGCAGAATTTCGGCTGCGAGGCGGGTGCTGGAGCGATTTCTCGGCCTGACCGCGGAGCCCGCGAGCGTTGGCCTGGCAGCCGCCTACCACATCGTCCAACGGCACGGTGGTAGCATTAAGGCGAAGGTCAACGCAAGGAAAGGGTTTGAGTTCCTGGTGTGGCTACCGTTGCGCCAGAACTGTGCGAATGGCGACTGCCCGGGTGCTAGTGGTGGAGGACGATGCCAGCCTTAGGCGTGTCACTCAGCTCCACCTGGATAAACTCGGCTTCATTACGTCTGCAACCGCGGACGCCGAAGAGGCGCTGCGAGTTATGGAGAAGTCTCCTTATGACGTCGTCCTAACGGATTTTCATCTGCCCGGCATGTCCGGCATCGACCTGCTGAAGCGGGTCAAGCTGGAATATCCCGAGACCGTCGTTATCGTTGTCACCGCGTTTGGAACGGTCGCTACGGCGGTCGAAGCCATGAAATCAGGGGCTTACGACTATATCACCAAGCCGCTCCACCACTACGAGCTGAACGAGCTGTTGCGGCGCGCCCTGGATCATCAGCAACTGAGGCAGGAGGTCGGGCTGTTACGCACCTGCCTGGATCAGAAATACGGATTTGAGCAGATGGTCGGCTCATCCGCGCGCTTCGCGCATACCATCGGTTTGGCCAGCCGGGCCGCGATATCCGACGCCACGGTTCTGATCACGGGCGAGACCGGCACTGGCAAAGAGCTGCTGGCTAAGGCGATCCACTTCCGGAGCCACCGCAAGGACCGGCCAATGGTGACGATCAATTGCGGCTCGATCCCCAAGGAACTGCTGGAATCCGAGCTTTTCGGCCACATGAAAGGGTCTTTTACGGGCGCGGTGACGCACAAGAAGGGCCGCGTGGAAGCAGCCGACGGCGGCACCGTCTTCCTGGACGAAATCGGTGAGATGCCGTTGGAACTGCAGGTCCGCATCCTTCGCCTGATTCAGGAACGCGAGATCGACAAGATCGGCTCGACCGTGCCGACCAAGGTGGATGTCCGGATCATTGCGGCCACGCATCGGAACCTCGAAGCGATGGTGGAGGACGGGTCGTTTCGGGAAGACCTGTATTACCGGCTGGCCGTAGTGCCGATCGAGATTCCGCCCTTACGCGAGCGGCCGGCCGATATTCTCGAGATCGTGCAGTACTTTTTTGACAGGGGCAAACAGAGCCACGGCCGTCCGAACCTCAGGCTGCCGCCGGATCTGTTGCCCGCCTTCAGTTCTTATCGCTGGCCCGGCAATGTCCGGCAGGTGGAAAACCTGATTGAGCGCCTGATCGTTCTCTGTGACGGCAACGAAATCACCGTCGACGATTTGCCTGAGGCAATGCGTCCCTCCGCCGTTAACGAAGACCTGCTTCGGATCGAACTACCGCCACAGGGCTTGGACCTGGAGGCCTTGGAGAAAGAACTGATTGCCAAAGCGCTGGACAAATTCCGCGGAAACCAGACCCGCGCGGCGGCATACTTGAACCTGAGCCGGAAAACTTTTTTATATCGCCTCGAGAAATTCGGCATCAATGTCAAAACTGGGCTGGTAGGTGGTGCCGTTGAAAAGGTCGTCGACGAGCCTACGTAGGCAAGACTTCGTGCAGTTTTCCGGCCATCTTCGACCCCGTTGGAAAGGAATTTCATCTCGATGCCATCGGCGGTCCGTCAGAAAAGCTCGTTTCCGAGTCACATGGAAGGGGGTTGTTGCGTATTTCTGTGTGAAAGCGACGGTCGTCTAATCCAGGATTTTGCAGATTCACAGACATCGGGCCGGGCACTGATCCCGGCGCCGGTGTTGTCCGGTTTGATCGGGCACGATCGGATGCTGGACTTTCTGGCACTGGTCGAAGCGGGCGGGGCCGCACCGGGGTCCGAAATCAGCATCGGTCGCGAGAGCCCAGTTGGCAGCCTGGTGATGCGAGGCACGCTAACGCCGTACGGCACCCTCGTCTTCGCGGTCCTGCCGGCGACCGAAGAAGACACAACAGAGGCAATCGGCCGAGGCGCGCCCTTACGCCGCCGTGATGACGCGGCTGCTCAATCTGCCGCAGTGATCAAACAAAAGGAAGACACCTCAAGAATCCTGAGCCAGGCGGTTCACGACCTCAAGAATCCAATTAGCAGCATTATCGGCTCATGCGAATACCTTACACAATACTGTGAGAAGGACTCGATTGCGGAACACCTCGAAATGATCTCCAGCATGGAGGCGTCAGCACGGATGCTGCTGGAGCTTTCCGTCAGGCTTTCCCAAGTTTGCGGCTTGAGCGGGCGGGGGCGGTCAGGCAGATAATCCGTCCGGCCTCATCATCTATGCCGAAGGTTGGCCCTGTGGCGCACTGTGCATCTGCATGATCTCGTCCGCAAACCGGCCCCGGCGAAGCAGGCCAGCCATGGTCTTCATCGCGGGACCGATGTGGTGGAAGAACTGCTTGTAGCCAGCACACAGATAGTTCAGCCCTGCCTCGCCATCCGGCGTCGTGATGAACCGGTTGCGCGGACACTCTCCGTGGCAGGCGAATCGCACGTCGCACTCCAGGCAATACCTGGGCAGGCTGTTCAGCTTGTCGAGCCCGAACGCGCGTTGCTTTTCCGAGGCAGCCAGTTCCGTCATGGGCGTCTCCAGAATATTTCCCAGGCGATGATCGGGTTCGACGTAGTGATCGCAGGAATACAGGTCGCCGTTGTGCTCCAGCGCCATCGCGCTGCCGCAGGTGGGAGAGAAGATGCACAGACTGTGCTGCCCTAGCCAGCTAGCCAGAGCGACATCGAAGGTTTGTACGAATACGTTTCCCACGTCGCGCCGCACCCACTCGTCAAAGATGGCGATGAGAAATCGGCCGAACTGTTCTGCTCCGACGGAGCGATCGGTCACCAGGTTGCCGTTCTGGGTATACAGGGGCCGGTCCGCACCGGGCCGCTCGCCCCAGCCGAGGTTGGCCAAGGGGAGGAAGTCCGCCGTGGTCCGCTCCACGATGGGGATGAACTGCATGTACTTCGTCTGCAACTGGTCCCGAAAGAACCGGTAGACTTCGAGCGGGTAGTCCGCGTTCGCGGCGTGAATCGTGCATAGGATATTGACGTCCACTTTGCGCTGGTTCAGCATTTCCCAGCCGCGCATCACCTGATCGAAACTTCCCGCGCCGCCCTTATTGACGCGGTAGGCGTCGTGCATTTCCTTTGGGCCGTCCACGCTCAGTCCGACCAGGAATTTGTGCTCCTTAAAGAACGCGCACCACGCATCGTCCAAGAGCGTTCCGTTGGTCTGTATCGTGTATTGAATGGGCTGGCGCGGTCTCCGGTACTTCTCCACGTACCGGATCGAGCGCTTGAAGAAGTCGAGCCCCATCAGAGTGGGCTCGCCGCCCTGCCAGGCGACGTCGACCTCGTGCGCCGGGTGCGCCTCCAGGAGTTGCCGGATGTACGTCTCCAGCAGCTCGTCGGACATGCGGAACCGCTCGCCCGGGTAGAGCATCTCCTTGGACAGGAAGAAGCAGTACTTGCAGTCCAGGTTGCACGTGGCGCCGCTGGGTTTGGCCAACAGGTGAAACGGCTGACCCGGTAGCCTCGTGCCGGGTTTCGTGGATTGCATGTCTTTAGCTGCTCCTGTTCGCTGCTCTCCGCCAACCGGCATGATGACGGCCGGGAGGCGTGGACTCTTTTTTAGATGATGTTCTCGTCCGACTGATCCTGGTTGGGCAGCACCCTTTCATCACCAAGGGTTTGCAGAGCTCTCCGAATCGGGGTCAGAGCGAGGCGGCTAACGAGATGTTCCAGCGTGGCTCCCAAAGCGGCGTCCATTTCTGATAACCGGTGGATTACTTGCTCGATATGCTCGATATCGAGCGAGATCACCGCCTCGGCCAACTCCTTACGCAGCGGTTCCGGGAGAGCCCGGAGGGCGCTTTTGAGTTCCACGGGGGTCGAGCGGCTGGAGAGTTGCGGTGTCTTGCCATAGACGTACCGCACCCCCAGCAGCCGGGCCATGCACTCGAAGATTTCCTCGCGCCGGAAAGGCTTGCGGACTATTTCGTCCACACCCGAAGCGAGAATTGCGGCCCATTCCTCCGCGAATGCGGACGCCGTGACGACCACGATCTTCACCTCCCGCCCGCCTTCCATGCCGCGAATGCGCTCGGTGGCCTGCCCGCCATCCATACCCGGCATGCGCCAATCCATCCAAATGAAGTGGGGACGCCAGGTCCGGAACGCCTCTATGGCCTCCGCACCGTCTGCCGCCAGCCGCACCTCGAAGCCGATGTCCACCAAAAGACGTTGCAGCAGCATGCGGTTGTCTTCCTGGTCCTCAACCACCAGGACGCGCCACGCGGATTGGCCCGCCGCCAGGCCGATCACCCGTGCCGTTTCTGACGCGGCCGCCGGTTCCGGAACAGGTTCCGCCATCTCCACCGGCAGGACGACCCGAAAACGGGAACCGCTGCCGGGTGCGCTTTCGACCGTGATCGTGCCTCCCATGAGGCGAACGTACTGGCGGGTGATCGCCAGCCCCAAACCGGTGCCGCCGATCGGCGAGTCTCCCAACTGAACGAACGGGCCAAAGATCCTTTCCTGATCTTCGAGTGGAATGCCGACGCCGGTATCCGCCACTTCCACCTGCAGCGACAAGCGGGGGGCGGTCTCCGCATGCAGATACACCGTCACGCCGCCCCGCTTGGTGAACTTGACAGCATTCCCCACCAGGTTGACGAGGATCTGCCGCAGTTTGGCGGGGTCGGTCCGCACGAAGCGTGGAAGCTCGGGTGATTGGTCCAGAGAGAGCATCAGGGACTTCGCGTCGGCCCGCACTTTCATGAGGTCGAGGATCTCGACCGCCAGGTTGCGCAGATCGACGGGAACGTTATTGAGGGCGACCGTTCCGGCCTCGATCTTCGCCATATCCAGCAACTCATTGATGAGCTCGAGAAGGTGCTCGCCGCTGCGATGGAGGATCCGCGCAGTGTCGCGGTGTTCGGCCGGAACGCTTTCGTTCTCTTGAATGAGGGCGGAGAATCCGAGGATGGCGTTCAGCGGCGTTCGCAACTCGTGGCTCATGTTGGCGAGAAAAGCGCTTTTGGCCTGACTGGCGGCCACGGCCTGGTCTCGCGCAATCATCAGTTCTTCGGTCCGCTGCCGCACCAGATCTTCCAGGTTCTCCCGGTGTTCTTGGAGTTCGCTCTCCGCCCGTTTGCGCTCGCTGATATCGCGCGTTATGCCGATCAGGCCGATCGGCCGGTCATCGTCGGACCAGAGGAGACTGGAGTTGATCTCGGCCCAGAACACGGTACCGTCTTTGCGCAGTTCTTCGGACTCATATGTGGCAACGGAATTCCGATCATATTGCGGCGACGCAGCACGGTTCAGTTCTTCCGCCAATCTCAGTTCGTTTTTGACCGCCTGCTCCGGCGTCACCATCTCCCGGAAGTTGCGCTTCAGTGCCTCTTCAAC
>DATJYJ010000531.1:0-3935 GCA_035578025.1 Verrucomicrobiia bacterium | reverse complement strand
GCCACATACTCGCCGACGCTGTGCCCCATCACCACCGACGGCTCGATGTTCCAGCTTCGCCACAATTCCGCCAGCCCGTACTCCAGCGCAAACAGCGCCGGCTGCGTGTAGGCCGTCTCGTGGATCCGTGCACCCTCCTCGCCGTACAGCACGTCCAGCAAAGGCCGCTCCAAGAGTGGCTGCAAGACTTCGGCCGCGCGATCCATCACCCCGCGGAATACCGGCTGTGTCTCGTACAGGCTCCGTCCCATGCCGGCATATTGCGATCCCTGCCCGGTGAACAGGAAGCCGACCTTGGGACGCGACTTGGGCGCGACACCGCGCCGTGCTCCGGCGCGCAATTTCTCCGCTGCCTCGGCGCAGTTTGCCGCGGTCAGAAACAGGCGGTGAGGGAAATGCGAGCGGCCGGCGTTGGCGGTGAAGGCGACATCGGTAAGGGGCAGATCGCGGCGATCCGCCAGTTGCCGCTGGTAGCGGCCGGAGAGTTGATCGAGCGCCGCTTCGCTGCGCGCCGAGAGCGTGAAGATGTGCAGCGGACGCTCCGGGCCAACCGGCCGCGCGGATTCCGCCGGAGCTTCTTCCAGCACCGCGAAGGCATTGGTGCCGCTCATTCCGAACGAACTCACTCCCGCGATCCGCGGCCAGCCGTTACGTGTCCACGGCACGGTCTGCGTAGGGATCGTGAGGTTCAATCCATCCCAAGGGATGCGCGGACTCGGGGTCGTGAAATGCAGGTGGGGCGGCACCTCGCCATGGTGCAGCACCAGCGCCGTCTTGATCAGGCCGGCCACGCCCGCCGCCGCCTCCAGATGGCCGATGTTGGTCTTTACCGATCCGATCACCAGGGGCGCTTCGGCATCGCGTCCGGCGCATAGCGTGTTGCCGATGGCCTGAATTTCAATCGGATCGCCCAATGCCGTACCCGTGCCGTGCGCCTCCAGGTAACCGATCTTTTCGGGAGCGACTCGAGCGCTGGCAAGCGCCTCCCGGATCAGCATCTCTTGCGCCGGGCCGTTCGGTACCGTCAGGCCGCTGCTCGACCCATCGTGATTGATGGCCGTGGCGCGGATCACGGCCAGGATGCGGTCGCCGTCCGCAATGGCCTTGGAGAGGCGCTTGAGCACCACGACTCCTGCGCCTTCGCCGCGGGCATAACCGTCAGCCGAAGCGTCGAAGGTCTTGCAGCGCCCGTCCGGGGCGAGCGCGCGCATCCGTGAGAGAACCACGTTGGCGTCGGGAGAGAGCATGAGATTGACGCCGCCGGCAAGCGCCATGTCGCACTCCATGGTTTGCAAGCTCCGGCAGGCCAGGTGGACCGACACCAGAGAAGAGGAGCATGCCGTATCCACGGCAAGACTGGGCCCATGCAAACCCAGCCAGTGCGAGATCCTGCCGGCCGCCACGCTGAATGTGTTTCCCGTGAATACGTACGCGTCCAGGGCTGCCTCGCCGCCGGCCTGCATGCGGCGCGCGTAGTCGTTGCTGTTGATGCCGACGAATACCCCGGTGCGGCTGCCGTTCAGAGTGGAAGTAGCCGCGCCGGCGTTCTCCAACGCCTCCCAACAGACTTCGAGCAGCAGGCGTTGCTGCGGGTCCATACCGGATGCCTCGCGCGGTGCGATTCCGAAGAAGCGTGCGTCGAATTCGTCGATCGGAGCCGCCAGAAATCCTCCTTCGCGCACGTAGGACTTTCCGGGCGAGTCGGTGTCCGGATCGAAAAATGCGCCGGCGTCCCAACGTCCTGCGGGAATCGGACCGATAGCATCGACTCCGTTCCGCAGGTTCTGCCAGAAGGCATCCGGATCGTCGGCGCCGTGGGGGAAACGGCAGCCGGTCCCGATGATGGCGATGGGCTCATCCGCGGCCGGCTGGGCGCAGACCACCGCCGGGCGGCCGGCGCTCGGCTCACCCTCGATCAGGTCCAGCACGTAGCGCGTCAGCCGTGCGATGTTCGGGTAATCGAACGCGATGGTGGAAGCGAGCTTCCGGTGCAAGACCTGTTCCAGCCTCACCTTCAGTTCGGCGGCTGTGAGGGAGTCCATTCCCATTTCGAAGAAACCCTGCTGTGGATCGGGTGCCTGCCCCATCCGCAGGACGCGCGCGGTTTCCGCCTGCATGCGCGACATCAGGCGTTCCATGCGCTCGCCGGCGGGCGCGGCCAGAAGCTCTTCCACGAACGCGGAATCGGCATCGACCATCCCTTCGCGGGTGGAATCAGCAACCGCGGGCGGCTCGGGCGGCGCTTCATCCACCCAAAAACGCTGGCGCTGGAATGCGTAGGTTGGCAGCGCCACGAGCCGCTTCCGGTTGCCCGCCACCTCTGCCCAATTCACCGGCATTCCCGCCCCGTACAACGTCCCGAGTCCCTCCAGCATCTGACGCCAGTCCTCGGTACTGCGCCTCAGCGACGCCACCCACCAGCGACCTTCCTCTTCGACATACTGCCTGCCCAGCGCGAGCAGCTTACCCTGCGGCCCCACCTCCACGTACGCGCGGCACCCCTCACGCTCCAGGCTCTTCATCCCTTCCCAGAACCGCACGGTCTCGCGCACGTGCCTGACCCAATACGCGGAACGAGTCACTTCGTCGGCCGCAACACGTCCGCTTACATTCCCAACCAGCACCTTGCGCGGCGGCGCATACGTCACGCGATCCGCTACTTCCCGATACGCCTCCAGCATCGGTTCCATCTGCGCCGAGTGGAACGCGTGGGAAACGACCAGACGGCGGTAGCGCAGTCCGGCCGCTTCCAGTTCCGCCATCGCCCGTGCCAGTGCGCCCTCTTCGCCCGATAGCACCGTTTCCGCGGGCCCGTTCACCGCTGCTACCGATACCCTTCCCAGGCTCCGCTCCACCGTCCGCCGCACTGCCGCCTCGCCTGCCAGCACCGCGACCATCCCACCCGGCTCGCGCAGGTTTTCCATCAGCCGGCCGCGCGCGCTCACCAGCCGCATCCCGTCTTCCAGGCTGAATACCCCCGCCACCTGCGCCGCTGCGTATTCGCCGACGCTGTGCCCCATTACCGCCGCCGGCTCTACTCCCCAACTCATCCACAAGGCCGCGAGGCCCGATTCCACTGCGTACAACACCGGCTGCGTGTACCCGGTACGGTCGATTCGATCGCCCTTCGATCCGTACAGTACCTCGATGATTCCTTCCCCTCTCTCTTCCCTGAGCACCGCATCGCAGCGGTCCACCACGTCACGGAACACGCCTTCGGTCTGATAAAGCGTCCGTCCCATGCCGGCGTATTGCGAACCCTGTCCGCTGAAGAGGAACGCCACCCGCGGCGCCTCGCTTACCGGACGCTCTGCCCTCACGGTACGCAGCCTCTCGGCCACTTCCTGTGCGCTCGCTCCCACCGCTGAAGCCCGCCAGGCGAAGTGGGTCCGCCGCGTGTTGGCCATATAGGCCATGTCCTCGAGCGCCGCTGCGCCGCTCTCCAGGTGCGACGCATACCGCCCCGCCAGGTCCTCCAGCGCCTGCGCGCTCCGGGCGGAAACCGTCACCAGTTCGACGCCGCGGACGCTCTTTTCCCGCTTGGGCTCTTCCTCTGCCGGCGCGGCTTCTACCACGATGTGGACGTTGGTTCCCCCGAACCCCAGGGAGGTCACCGCGCCCACCCGCGGCCGGTCCCACCGTTCCAGCTCCACCGGCACCCGCACCGGCAAGCGCTCCAACCCCAGGTGAGGATTTGCCTTCGAAAAATGCAAGTGGGGCGGGATTTCGCCGTGCTCCAGCGCCAGGACCAGCTTGATCAGCCCCGCGACTCCCGCCGCCGCTTCCAGGTGCCCGATGTTTGTCTTCACGGAGCCAACCACCAGCGGTTCCGTCATCTTCCGATTCGCGCAATACACCTGCGCCATCGACCGGATCTCGATCGGATCTCCCAGCGGTGTCCCGGTTCCGTGCGCTTCGACATACGACACAGCTCC
>DATJYJ010000530.1:0-3447 GCA_035578025.1 Verrucomicrobiia bacterium | reverse complement strand
CTCCAGCAGAAGCTGGTTGATGAGCGTGAAAATCGCTGTGTTGGCGCCGATGCCCAGCGCCAGCGAGACCACCGCCACCGCCGTGAACAACGGTGCCTTCCGTAACGTGCGCAGGGCGAACCGGAGATCTTGCACGATGGCCATGCCGGTTATACTGCGCCCACGCAAAAAGGTTACGAGCTGCCGATCAGGATTCCGGTCAGGAACACCAGCGCGCCCCCGACCCCTACCTGTACCGCCGCGCTCAGTATTGGAGTATCCATGTAGCGCTTCCGAATCCAGGTGATGGTGCCCAGTTCCAGCACCACTACCGCAATAGCCGCCGTCATCGCCACCGTGAAATTCCCGATCAGAAACGGCAGCGTGTGACCGATCCCGCCAACCGTGGTCATCAACCCGCACACCAACCCCCGCAGCCACGGATGCCCGCGCCCGGTCAGTGACCCGTCATCGGAAAGCGCTTCGGCGAAACCCATGCTGATCCCCGCGCCCACGCTGGCCGCCAGGCCGACCAGAAACGCGTCCCACGACTTGTGCGTGGCCAGCGCTGCCGCGAACACCGGCGCCAGGGTCGAAACGGATCCGTCCATCAATCCCGCCAGCCCGGGCTGGACGATCTGGAGCACGAACAGCCGCCGGTTGGTTTCGTCCTCCGCGTGCCGCGCATCGGGAGTCAGCTTCTCGTGACCCAACTCCTCGGCCTTGTCTTTGTGCGTGCGCTCTTCCTGCGCCAGGTCGTTCAGAAGCTGTCGTACCCCGGGGTCGCTGGCGCGCGCCGCGGCGCGCTCGTAGAAGCGGCGCGTCTCCACCTCCAGCGCCGCCGCCTGTGACCGCACCACGTCGAGCGGTAGCGGGCGCATCAGCCACACCGGCTTGCGGGTAATGAAGCCGCGCACATCCTGCTTGCGAATCAGCGGAATGTGATTGCCGAACTGCTCGTGGAATTTTTCGATCAGCCGCCGGCGGTGCCCCGATTCCTCCTCCCGCATGCCCTCGAACATCGCCGCGGTGGCCGGATAGTTCTCGCGGAAGCCGTCCGCGATATCCGCATAAACGCGCTCGTCTTCTTCCTCCAGGGAGATAGCGAGCGCCAGAATCTCGCGCTCGGTCAGGCTGTCAAAGCTGCGCATCCTTCTATTGTCGCCAACCAACCTTGACGTATACTAATAAATTAGTATGACGCGGGACGTGCTTTGGGCAGTCCGTTGGCTGCGCAAGAACCCGCTGTTCACGCTCTCGGTAACAGCCATTCTCGCCCTCGGAATCGGCGCGAACACAGCCGTCTTCAGCATCGTGGATGCCGCGCTCTTGCGGCCCTCGCCGTTTGCATCCTCCGGCCGCCTGGTGGCAATCGAAAAGAAGAACCCACGCACCTCGTACACCATCATCAGTCCGGCCGAGTACCTGGCCTGGAGCGCGCGCGGCGATCTCTACGAATCCGCCGCCGCCTGGTCCCGCGATTTCGTGACCCTGGCCGGAGGCGCCGAACCCGATCAGATCGTGGCCATCCGCGCCACCGCCAACCTCTTCTCCATGCTCGGCGTCCACGCGCGTATCGGCCGCGCGCTCGCTGCCGGCGACGAAACCGCCATGAACGCCGCCATTCTCAGCGACCGGCTCTGGCGGCGCCTCTTCCACGCCGACCCGTCCGCCGTCGGCCGCGCCATCACCGTCTCCGGCCAGTCCTTCACTATCGCCGGAGTGATGCCGCCCGAATTCGAATTCCCCGATTCCGTTGTGGAATTGTGGCTGCCGCTGCATCCTACGCCGGTCGCCACGGGACGCCTCCAGGTGATTGCGCGCATCCGGCGGGACGAGCCTCTGGCCGCCGTCCAGAGCGCCATGACCATCGTCGCCCGCCAGTTGGAGCAGGAGGACCCGCAGAAAAACGCCGGCGTGCAGCTCAACGTGAACCCATGGCGTGACTCCGTCGGCGAAAAATACGAGCGCTCGCTGATTTTCATCCTGGCCGCGGTCGGCCTGGTCCTCCTGATCGCCTGCGCCGACGTCGCCGGACTGCTGCTGAGCCGCGCTGTGGGCCGCCAGAAGGAGATCGCCATCCGCGCTTCCCTCGGGGCCGGCTTCTGGCGGGTGTTCCGTCAATTGCTGGCGGAGAGCTTCGTGCTCGCGGTTCTGGGCAGCGCCGCCGGAGTCGCCGTGGCTTATGGCACGCTTCGCGCACTGCTGAAAGCCGTCAGCGCGCTGCCCATCGCGTTGCCGCACCTTCAGCGCGTCTCCGTCGACGGCCGGATTCTGCTTTTCGACATGGCGCTGTGCCTCGTAATGGCGCTCCTCTTCAGCTTGGCGCCGCTGATCGTCGCCTCCCGGACCGATCTCCAGGTGCCGCTGCGCAGCGGCTTCGGCGCCGGCGTCCCCGGAAGCTCGAAGCGCGTCTTCTCAGTCCTGATCGCGTGCGAGACCGGCTTCGCGTTCCTCCTGCTGGTGGCCTCCGGCCTCATGGTCCGCAGCCTGATTCGAATTCAGCAGACCGACAAGGGATTCCAGCCTGACCACGTGCTCACCATGCGCGTGCCCATCGGGACGCTCACCGACCCGCGCGCTACCGGCAAATACGCCACCAAGCCCCAGCAGATGGCCTTCTACCGCGCCCTCCTGGACCGCCTGGAGCGCGTCCCCGGTACCCGTGCCGTCGGGGTTGTGAACAACCTGCCCCTCTCCAGCGTCAATAGCGTCATCAACCTCCTCGGTCCCGGCGGCGCCGAGCTTCCCGTCTCCACCCGCACCGTCAGCCCGCACTATTTCGCCGCCATGGGAATTCCGCTCTTGAGCGGCCGCACCTTCACGAATGCAGATACCACCGCGGCGCCGCTGGTCGCCATCATCAACGACTTTCTCGCGCGTCAGCTCTTCCCCGGCCGCGACCCCATCGGCCAGCCGCTGCCCGAAGCCGACCACAAAGAGCCGGTAACCATTGTCGGCGTCGTGAAGAACTCCTGGCAGTTGTACTACGATCAGCCGATGAAGGGCGAGGTCTATCTGCCGTATCAGCAGTACATCTTCGCTACGTTCATGTCGAGCATGATCGCGCGCACCTCCGGCGACCCACGTGCCCTCGCCTCCACGCTTCGCAAAGAAATCTGGGCGGTGGACCCGAACCAGCCCGTAATCCGCATCGCCACTCTGGATGACGTGATCAACGAGTCCATCTGGCGCCCCCGCTTTTCGGCATGGGTGTTCTCGATCCTGGGCGGTCTCGCGCTGCTCCTCACCGCGGCGGGAGTCTACGCCGTGGTCGCCTACACCGCCGGCCTGCGCGCGCGCGAAGTGGGCATCCGCGTAGCGCTCGGCGCGAGCCCGCGGGCCGTGATGGCCCTGATCCTGCGCGACGCCTTGATCCCACTCGCGGCCGGGCTCGCGGTGAGCATGGCCGCCGCCCTGATGCTGACTCGCCTGCTTGCCAGCCTGCTCTACGAGGTCGGCGCCACC
>DATJYJ010000529.1:0-26340 GCA_035578025.1 Verrucomicrobiia bacterium | reverse complement strand
TTCTGCCGGTACTTCGGGCGGCGGAACTACCTGGCGTACGCGCTGGTGATCTGGCTGGTGGCGCTCCGGGCCCCCCTCGGGGAGCTGCTGGGGAACGGGAACCTGTCGCTGGATGTGCAAGGATGGATCGTGGCGGGAGTGATGGCCGCCTCGATCCTGTGGGTATTGCGTGGGGCAGGTTTCCGACCTGCCCCGTGACACGGTTGCCTCGCGGCGCATTTCGGAGTAAATTGCCTGTGATCCCCCCGGAGAAGGAGCGCATCATGAGCAACCAGAACCAGTTCGACCGCCGCACCCTGTTGCGCGGAGGCGCCGCACTGGCGGGCGGGACCAGCCTGTTTACGGCCGGATGCGGAAGCGGAGGCTCCAGCGTGGCGGCCGCGGAGAGCGGGACCACGATTACGGCAAGCGCGTCCAGCCCGCTGGCGGACACAGCCGCCAGGAAAGTGCGCGGATTCACACGAAACGGCATTCACACGTTCAAAGGCATTCCGTACGCCGCCTCGACAGCCGATGCGGCGCGGTTCCTCCCGCCGGCCAAGACGCAGCCTTGGACCGGGGTGCGCACCGCGATGTACTACCGCCCGACCTGTCCACAAGCCCCTCGCACCGGGTGGAACAGCGACGAAAACGCGTTCCTGTTTCAGTGGGACGACGGGCAGCCGGGCGAAGATTGCCTGCGGGTCAACGACCATCTTCGGCCAATCGGGCGGAGGCGGTAAGGTGAGCACGCTGATGTCGATGCCGATGGCGAAAGGGCTGTTCCATCGCGCCGTGGTGGAGAGCGGCTCGACGCTACGGCTGGGCGACCCCGTGCTGAATGCGAAGCTGGCCGCGGCAGTAGTCGCCGAGCTCGGGTTGAGCAAGGCCACGATCGACAAGATTCAGACCACGCCGTACCCGCACCTGCTGGAGGCGCAGGCGGCCGCATTGAAGAAGCTGCAGCCCGCTCCGCCGCCGGGCGGTCCGGGGATGCCGCTGCGCCGCGGGGCGCCGCCGCGCCTCGGGTTCGGGCCGGTGGTGGACGGGAAGATCGTGATGCGGCATCCGTTCGATCCCGACGCGCCGCAGGCTTCGGCGTCGGTTCCGATGCTGATCGGCACGGTGCTCAACGAGCAGTCGCCGAGCATGACGCATCCCGAGTTGGAAGTCATGACCGAGGACGAAATGAAGAAGCGCGCCGAAGAGCGCTGCCTCGATAAGACCGACGCGGTGGTCGCCGCGTACCGCAAGGCGTATCCGAACGTAAAGCCCGTGGAGCTGCTTTCGCGGATGTTCAGCGTGCGGACCAACGCCGTGACGCAGGCGGAGCGGAAGGCGGCGCAGAACGCCGCTCCGGCGTACATGTACCTGTTCGCGTGGCAGACGCCGCTGCTGGATGGCCGGCCGCGCGCGTTCCATTGCAGCGAGATTCCGTTTGTGTTCTACAACACCGATGTTTCGGCGTTCGCCACCGGCGGCGGACCCGAGGCGAGAGCGCTGGCGGCCACGGTGAGCGACGCCTGGATCAACTTTGCGCGCAGCGGGAACCCGAATCATTCGGGCCTACCGAACTGGCCGAAGCACGATGCCGCGGCGGGGCCGGTGATGATCTTCGACAAGACTTGTGAGGTCAGGAACGATCCCGACCGCGAGCTGCGCAAGGTGGTCGAGCAGGCGATGTCCTGAGGAGGCGATGATGAGAAGAGCGAATATTTGTGCGGCGATCGTGCTGGTGGCGGCGGCGTGGGCGCAGCCGCCGGCCGGGCGTGGTCCGGGCGGCGGACGCGGGCCGGTGGTGGTGTCGCCGGAGGTGCTTTCGGATTCGCGCGTGGTGCTGCGGATCGCGGCGCCGAAGGCCGAGACCGTGACGCTGAACGCCGGCGATATCCCGGGAAACGGCGGAGGCCGCGGCGGCCCGCAGTTCACCAAGGGCGAAAATGACGTCTGGGAGGCGACGGTGGGGCCGGTGCCGGCGGGCGCGTTCCGCTACGTGTTCCAGGTGGACGGCGTGCGCACCCTGGATCCGGTGAATACGAAGATCAGCGAATCCAACGCCGCGACATGGAGCCTGTTTTATGTTCCTGGGCTGGATTTCATGGACGTCAAGGACGTGCCGCACGGCGCCGTGGCGTCGGTCTATTACCGCTCGGGCGTGTTGAACACCACGCGGCGCATGCACGTCTACACCCCGCCGGGGTATGAGACCAGCCAGCAGAAATACCCGGTGTTTTACCTGCTGCACGGTGCCGGAGACTCCGACGAATCGTGGACCTCGGTGGGCCGCGCGGGGTTCATTCTGGACAACCTGATCGCGGCGGGGAAGGCCAAGCCGATGATCGTGGTAATGACCGCCGGCCACCAGCCGGGAACCGGCGGACGTGGAGCCCTGGGGCCGCCAACAGACCAGCCGCCGCCCTTCACCAGCGAGTTCGTGAGCGACGTGATGCCGTATGTGGAGAAGCACTACCGGGTGATCGCCGACCGGCCGCACCGGGCGATCGCGGGGCTCTCGATGGGCGGCAGCCAGACGCTGGACATCGCGTTCCGGCACCTCAAGGAGTTCGCGTATATCGGCGTATTCAGCTCGGGACACGTCCTGGGCGGCGGGCGCGGGGGACGGCGCGGCGCCGCGGCCGATACCGCCGCATCGACTGCTCCTCCGCCGCCACCGCCGCCGGATTGGGAGACGGTCCACCAGGCCGATCTGGATAACGCGGCGCTGAAGAAAGGCACCCGGCTGGTCTGGCTGAGCACCGGATCGGAAGACGGGCTGCTGCCGAATTCGAAGGCCACAGTCGAGATGCTGAAGAAGCACGGGTTTAGCCCGGTGTTCCAGGAGAGCCCGGGCGGGCACACGTGGATCAACTGGCGGAACTATCTGAACGAGTTCACGCCACAGTTATTTCAATAGCTTTGCGCCTCAAGGATAACCGGCTGACTCCGCGTTATCTTGATGAGAACATCGGAGGTAGGAAATGGCGCTCCCACTGCTGCCACTCATTGCGCCGCTGGTATGTCTTGCGGCCTTCGCTCAAACACAACCGGTCAATACCGTTTCCGCTTGGGGCTGGGACGGCTACGGCCAACTGGGAGACGGCATCTCGACCGGCAACAGCGTGCCGGCGCAGATCGCGGGCCTGAGCGGCGTCACCGCCATCGCCGCGGGTTACGGCCACAGCCTGGCGGTGGGCGGCGACGGCTCCGTGTGGGCGTGGGGGTGGAATCTCAACGGCCAATTGGGCAACGGGAACACCACGAGCAGCGGCACTCCGGCACAGGTCAGCGGCCTCGCGGGCGTGACGGCGGTCGCAGGGGGTTACGCGCACAGCCTGGCCCTGATGAGCGACGGTACAGTGTCCGCCTGGGGCTCCAACAATCACGGGCAGTTGGGTAACGGAAGCACGGCCGACAGCAGCGCGCCGGTCGCGGTGGCGGGACTGGACAGCGTGGTGGCGATCGCGGCCGGCTACTACCACAATGTGGCGGTGAAGAACGACGGCACGGTGTGGACGTGGGGCTACAACAATTTCGGGCAGTTGGGCACGGGCAATACGACGACCAGGAGCACGCCGGTTCAGGTGCGGGGGCTGAGCGGGGTGGTGGCGGTGGCGGCGGGCTACGGGCACAGCCTCGCGGTGAAGAGCGACGGCTCGGTGTGGGCGTGGGGCTGGAACGGCAGCGGGCAGTTGGGCGCGGGGAGCATTGGCGACAGCACGCTACCGGTGCAGGCGAACGTCATAGCGGGCGCGGTCAGCGTGGCCGCGGGCTACGGCCACAGCGTCGCGATGAAGACCGATGGCTCGCTCATGGCTTGGGGCCTGAACAACGACGGACAACTGGGCAACGGCGCGCCGGGTAATAGCTTGACACCCGTTGGACTCGGCCCGCTGGTGCAGGGCACGGCCATCGCGGCGGGCTACGGCCACAGCCTCTCGGTTTCGAGCAACGGCGGAGTGCTCGCCTGGGGCCAGGATTACTACGGGCAGTTGGGCGACGGAAGCGCGCCCAACAAGCGGACGCCCGTGTACGTCCGCTTTCTGAACGGGCATCCGCTGATCGCCGCGGGATACGCCCACAGCCTGGCAGTGAAGAGCGACGGCTCGGTTTGCGCCTGGGGCTGGAACGGCTATGGACAACTGGGCAACGGCAACGCCTCGTTCGACGGCACACCGAGCGCGGCCGGCGGGCTCAGCAGCGTGGCGGCGATCGCGGCCGGAAGCGGCCACAGCCTTGCGGCAGGCGCCGACGGCACGGTCTGGGCCTGGGGACAGAACACCGATGGACAACTGGGCGACGGGACCTCGACAGGCGAGAGTTCGCCGGAGCAGGTGGCCGGCCTCTCGCGCGTAACCGCTGTGGCGGCAGGGAACGCGCACAGCCTGGCGATCCGGAACGATGGCACCCTCTGGGTGTGGGGCCTGAACAGCAACGGGCAATTCGGAAACGGAAATACGGCGAGCAGCAGCACTCCACTGCTGGTGCGCGGCTTCAATGGCGCGGTGGCCGTGGCGGCGGGAACCGGACACAGCCTGGCAGTGAAGGGCGACGGCAGTGTGTGGGCGTGGGGCCTCGACGGCAACGGACAATTGGGTAACGGGAGCAACACGGACAGCAGCCTGCCGTCGCAGGTGGGCGGACTTTCGGGCGTGACGGCGCTGGCGGCCGGCTACTACCACAGCGTGGCGCTGAAGAGCGACGGCACCGTGTGGGCATGGGGCCTGAACGGCAACGGCCAGTTGGGCAACGGGACGACGAAGGACAGCAACGTGCCGGTGCAGGTCGGCGGGCTGACGGGTGCGGTGGCGATCGAGGCGGGCTCTTACCACACCCTCGCGGTGAAGAGCGACGGCACGGTCTGGGCGTGGGGCCTCAACGTCAACGGACAACTGGGCAACGGCACCAACAAGAACAGCAGTGTCCCGGTTCAGGTCCAAGGCGTTTCCGGCGCCACGGCGGTGGCTGCGGGATGCTCGCACAGCCTGGCCCTACAGGCCGACGGAACGGTCTGGGCGTGGGGCTGGAACGGGTACGGTCAGTTGGGCGACGGCACGACTGACGACCGGAACGTGCCGGTGCAGGCCAACGGCATCGCGGGCGCGGGGTTGATCGCCGCGGGTTGCATGCACACCCTGGGAACGGCGACGAAGTAACTTCAATGCGTCATCGAGTAGATGACGTAATTAATCCCCAACCGGATGCCGAGCGCCGAGAACCGTTCCGGGTAGGTCGGCTCGTCGGCCAGCTCCCACGAATCGCCCACGTCGTTGTTGAACGTCATGGCGACCATGAGCCGGTTGTGATCGTCGTAGATGCCCATCCAGTGGGGCTTGGTGCCGGCGGCGCGCTGCCCCATCCACCCGCGGTTGCCGTGGAGGGCCCACGCGCCGAGAATCTGGTAGCGGTCGTCGAGGTCGTAGACCGTGTGGAAGATGGGATCCTTGTCGTCGATCTCGACCACCTGGCGTTCGGGGAAGATCCGGTTCATGCTCTGCGTGAACCGCTCGTATTCGTCGGCGTTCCAGAAATCGTCCATGTAGATGAAGCCGCCGCGGAGCAGGTACTCGCGGATGGTCTTCACCTGCGCGTCGGTGAGCAGCCAGTCGCCCATTTCGCCCGCCACGAGCCAAGGCCAGTTGTAGAAATCGTCATTATCGTCGGGGTTCGAAGGCTGCTCGACGCTGCGCGCGTCGATGCGGGTGAGCCGGCGCAGCGCCTGGGCGAAGTGCCGGTCGGCGCGCGGATAGTCCTGGGTCCAACTGGTTCCGCCCTGTCTCCAATCGAGTGGTCCGTAGAACCGCGCGAAGCGGGCGAACCGTGCCTCGGGATGCTGCGGATACATCAGGCGCGCCTGCACCCACTCCGCCGGATTTCGCCAGTCGGAGGGCAGAGGGATGTTGTCGTAGGGCTCCATCGACGGGTAGACGCGGAACGGCTTCTGGAATGCGTAGAGAGCGGTCAGCAGCACCGGCCCGCATCCTAACAGCAACCGTACCCTTCGGGAAGTCACACTCGGCGCCTTGTGATTGCAGCATAGCACGCGACCTGCCATCCGGTGACAAAGGCCGTCTGTACTCATTCCATCGGGGTCTGAAAGCGCCGCCGTGAGTGGGGCGGACGATCTTTCTTGTCGTCCGCCCAGCGAGCGAAGCTCGCGCCGCCTTACCTCTCTGTCTCCGCTTCGGCCGCCGCGGCGGCTTCCGGTCCGGCCGCCAGAGCTTCGCGGACGATCTGCTCGGCTTCCAGCACCTTCCCCCGCGGCACCCTGATCTCGAACCCGAGATTCGGAAACTGGTTCTCGCGGGACAGCAGCGACGGAATCCCGTTCGCATCGAGCACGCCGCGAATGATGTCCGCTTCACTCTCGTTGGTCACGCTGCCTCCCGGCAAAACGACCATGTCCAGCGCGTGGGTATTCAACGCGATGTCCTGCTCGCGTTCGTCGCCAAATCGATCCGGATCTTGCGCCATGATTCCAGGTTATCGCAGAATGAGTCAGAGGAGCCCTAGCATGGCCCAAGACGATCGCGAAGTCCTTCCGTCCAAAGATGATCAATTTATCAGCACACTCGCCTGGTTCCTGACCGGCGCCGCCATTGGTGTCGCGGCCGCTATCCTTTACGCGCCCAAGAGCGGCAAGGAGACCCGCCAGTACATTTCGGAGAAAGCCCAGGCCGGCCGCGAGGCAGTGGAGAACGCGGGCCAGGACATCGCCGAAGCCAGCCGCGACATGTTCGAACGCGGCCGCAAACTGGTGGAGGACGCCGCCGACCTGTTCGAGCGCGGCCGCAAGCTGGTGAAGGGCTGATTCACCCGCGTGCCACCCGTCGCCAGCGCCGTTCTGGGCGATTTCGAAATCTCACTCATCCGCGATTCGTCCTACTGGTGGGACGGCGGAGCCTATTTTGGCGTGGTTCCCAAGACGCTCTGGAGCCGCAAGCTGCCCGCCGACGACCTGAACCGCGTCCCGCTCGCCTTCAACTGCTATCTCATCCGCACGGGCGATCACACCATCCTGATCGAGACCGCCGGCGGCGACAAGATGGACGCCCGGGCGCGCGAGCGCATGAAGCTGCCTCCCCAGGCCGAGCCGCTTCCTGCGGTGATCGCGCGCCACGGCATCGACCCTGAGTCGATCGACATCGTGATCAACTCGCACCTGCACTGGGACCATTGCGGCGGCAACACGATCCTGACGTCCGCCGGCCCCGTGCCGGCATTTCCGCGCGCCCGCTACTTTGCGCCGCGCGGCGAATGGGAGCGAGCCCACGAGCGCAGCATGCGCGACGCCGTCAGCTACATCGACACCAACTACGACCCGCTGATCGAGAGCGGCCGGATGGTGCTGGTAGATGGCAAGAGTGCGGAAGTTGCGCCCGGCGTGCGCATGCACCATGCGCCCGGCCACACGCGCCACATGATGGTGGTCACCGCCGAAAGCCGCGGCCAGACCTTCTGCTTCCTCTCCGACCTCGTGCCGAGCGCCGCACACCTGCAGCCCACGTGGGTGATGGCCTTCGATCTCTACCCGCTGGACACCATCGAAAGCCGCACCCAGTGGCTGACACGCGCGGTCGAAGGGAGCTGGCTTTGCGGGTTCGGCCACGACCACAAGGCGGCATTCGCGCGCATCGCTACCGACCCGAAGGTCAAGTTCACTGTGGCGTGAACGCAACCTTATCCAGCACTTCCTTGGCGACCTCCGCGGTATTGGCGTGGATCGTGATGGTGTCCTCCACGCTCTGTGCGTAGCCGCCGGCGAGCACGATCGCCACCGGAATCTTGTGCGTGAGAGCCGTCCAGATTACCAGCCGGTCCCTCTCCTGAAGACCTTCGAAGGTCAGCATCAGGCCGCCGAGCTGATCCTCGCGGTACGGGTCGGCGCCCGCGACATAGACCAGCAGCTCCGGCTTGAACATTGACAGGGATGCGCGATACCCGTTGCCAAGCCGGTGTAAGTATTCGGCGTCGTCGGTTCCGTCGGCAAGATGGATGTCGAGGCTGGAGACCGGCTTTTCGCTCGGGTAATTGTTGAACTGGTGGATGGAGAGGGTGAACACGCTCGCGTCGTTGGCGAAGGTGGCCGCGGTCCCGTTGCCGTGGTGCACGTCGCAATCGACCACCATCGCGCGCCGGATGCACCCGTCCTTCTGCATGCGCCGCACCGCGATGGCGATATCGTTGATGGCGCAGAAACCTTCTCCGTGTCCGGGGAACGCGTGGTGGAAACCGCCGCCGACATTGAATCCGACGCCGTTTTCGAGAGCGAGGCGCGCCGCCAGAATGGTGCCGCCGGCGGCCAGCCAGAAGGCTTCAACCATTTCGCGCGAGTAGGGGATCTCCAGCCGGAGGATGTCGTGATAGCTCAGCGTGCCCGAACGTAGCTTCGCGACCCACTCGGCGTCGTGGACGAGGCGCACGTCGTCGTCGGTCGCAGGTTGCGGCGTGACGAAGTCTTCGGGAGCGGCAAACCGCGTTCGCAGCAGGCGGTCGTGAAGCCAGCGGAATTTCTTCGAGGGGAAGACGTGGTCGCCGAGGTTGAGATCGTAGCGTTCGTGATAAACCAGCCGGTAAGGCAACATGGCCAGGGCCGCGTCAGTTCGATTCGGATTGCAATGCCGTCACCACCGCAACATTATAGATGTCTTCGGCCGAGCAGCCGCGCGAGAGATCGTTGGCCGGCTTGGCCAGGCCCTGCATGAAGGGTCCGATGGCCATGGCGCCGCCCAGGCGCTCCACGAGCTTGTACCCGATGTTGGCGGATTCCAGGTTCGGGAAGACGAGCGTGTTGGCGCGGCCGGCCACCTTCGACCCGGGCGCCTTGCTCTTGCCCACGATGGCGTCGACGGCGGCGTCCGCCTGGAGTTCGCCGTCGGCGCTCAGTTCGGGGGCGCGCGCTCTCAGTATCTCCATCGCCTCGACCACCTTGTCCACCATCGGACCTTTGCCGCTGCCCTTGGTCGAGAAGCTGAGCAGCGCCACGGCAGGCTCGGTGTTGATGAGCACGCGCGTGCTCTCGGCGGTGGCGATCGCGATATCGGCCAGTTGGACGGCGTTCGGGTCGACGACGACCGCGCAGTCGGCGAACGCCATCAGGCCGTTGTGTCCCTGGCTGCGGTCCTGCAGGGCCATGATGAAGACGCTCGATACCAGGCGCGCGCGGGGATGCGGTCCCACCGCGTGCAGGGCCGCGCGCACGGTCTCGGCGGTGGAATTCACGGCGCCGCCCACGCTGCCGTCGGCATCGCCGGCGCCGACCATGAGCGACGCGAAGTAGAGAGGGCGGCGGGCGATCTCGGCGGATTCCACCTGGGTGGTGCCCTTGGCGCGGCGGCGCTCGTAGTAGAGCGCGGCGTATTTGGCCAACTGCGGCGACGTTGCGGGATCGACGAATTCGACGCCGGCGGGGGGCTTGTCGGGTTTGGGGCCGATGAGCACTGGCCGCACGACGCCGTCGCGGGCGAGCCTGGCCGCGGCTTCCAGCACGCGCGGATCGGTCCCCTCCGGGAATGCGATCGTTTTTTTGAGTTTGCGGGCGCGCTCGATGAGCCCGCTCATGAAGAGCCTTGCCGATTCAGGAATCGCCGCCATTTACCGAACCCTGAGTCTAACAGGAAAACCGGGGCCAGACGGAACGTTCCCCGGTTTTTTCACCTGGGCCAAGCCCTACCGGAAATCAATGAGTTAGGCGCCGCGGGGTGTCGAAAAGAAAAACTGGGTACGTCCCGTCTGACCCCTTTGTCCCCGCCCCTTTTGTCGCCTTTTCCTTAGGGCCACTACCAGGAATCAACTACTTAGGCGGCCAATGCGCCGAAGAAACCGGGGTACGTTCCGTCTGACCCCCGTTTCCCGTTTCCGGCCTTCAGTCCCCGAGGAATTTGCCGAAGCGCCGCAAGCCTTTCACGTTGTCGCACACCGCCTTGATCCCCGCCGTCAATGGGATCGCCAGTACCAGCCCCGGCGTGTCCCACAAGAATCCCCAGATCATCAGCGAAAACGTCACAATCAGCGGATTCAAATGCACCCGCGACCCCACGATCTTCGGATACAGCAGATTCAGCGCGATCAGGTGCAGCATCCCCACCGAAATCACGATCAGCACATACACCGACACCGTGTTCACCGGCAGCGCCGCCAATAGCGGCGGAATCATCGCCAGCGGCAGCCCGATATACGGCACCAGGCTCATGAACCCGCTCAGCGGTCCCACCAGCAGCGGATACGGCACGTGCATCATCCAGAACGCCACCGAGCTGATCATCGCCATCAGCAGCCCCAGTACGAAGTTGCCCACCACGAACGCCCGCACCATGTCGGCGATGCCCTGGACGCTCCGCGCCGCAATCAGCCGGTCCTCGCCCTGAAAAAACTGCAGAAAGCTGCGATTGATGTGGTCCCGCCAGCTCAGCATGAAATACACCAGAAACGGCACGAAGCTGGCCATCAGCAGGATGCGGTACAGCGACGTAATGTTCGCCAGCAGATAATCGCCGATCGGCGTGCTCTCGTCGTGGATGCGCACCTCCGGGATCGCACCCGGCACCGCCGGCGCCAGCGGATTCAGCGGATTGACCTGGTTCGCCGGCGCGCCCCGCCTCGACGTCTTCTTCGCAGCCGCTGCCGCCTGTTCCTGCTGCTTCCGCCGCTCCTCCTCCTGCCGCTGCCGCGCCGGAACCAGGATCTTGTAAGTCTCGTCCTCCATGCCCGAGATCTTCTGGCGGATCCCGTCCACGAGGTCGCCGATCCGCTGGCCGTATTTCGGCAGGTCGCCGTACACGCCAGCCACCTGCGAATACGCCCCCAGCCCGATCACGTACAGCACCGCCAGCGCCACGGTGCAGACGATGAAACTGGCCAGCGCCCTTGGCAGGTGCGCGCGCATCAGCAGCTCCACAAAAGGCTCCAGGATGAACGCAATCGTCAGCGCGACCAGCGATGTGATGAACAACAGCCGGCCGAAGTAAAGCACGGCGACGATCACGCCCATCGCCAGCACAACCAGCGCGGTGTGCCGCGCATCGGCCACGGACGAGCTCGTGATGTTGCTAGGCTTGGTTACCACCGCCACGGCGCCAAAGACCCTTGTTTCGACTGTATCACGCGCCCGTCTATAATGAAATCGTTGGCGCCGCCGAATACCCGCATCCTCGCTCTCGATCTCGGCAAGCGGCGCATCGGCCTGGCCATCAGCGATCCGCTCGGTATTACGGCCCAGGGGCTTCCCAACCTGGAGCGCACCAATAAACGCGCCGATTTCGCAGCCCTCGAAGACCTCATCCGCGAACGCGAGGTTGGCCTCATCCTCATGGGCAATCCCATCAACATGGGCGGCGCCGAAGGCCGCCAGTCCGGCTGGGTCCGCGAGTTCGCGGCCGAACTCGAAAGGCGCACCAGCCTTCCGGTCAAGCTCTGGGACGAACGCCTCACCAGCGTCGAAGCGGGCCGCGTTCTGCGCGCCAGCGGCATCAGCATCGAAAAACGCGCCGCCGCCATCGACCGCCTCTCGGCCGTGATTCTGCTGCAAAGCTATCTGGATTCCTTGTGATGCGCCGCCTCGGATTCCTCGCCATCCTCGCCCTGGCAGCCGGCGGCTACGCTGTCTACCGGATTGCCCAGCCCTACCAGGGATTCCAGGGCGAGGTCTTCGTCGAATTTCCGCGCGGCACCGGCACGGGAGCCATCGCCGACGCCCTCACGCGCGCCGGGGTAGTGCGCTCGCGCTGGGATTTTCTCCTGGCCCGTACCATCGACCGCGAGGGTGTGCTCCAGGCCGGCGAATACCGCTTCAACCGCCCCGCCGCGCCTTCCGAAATCGTCTCCCGCATCCGCCGCGGCGACGTCTTCTATTACGAGCTCGTCGTCCCCGAAGGCAAAAACATGTTCGACATCGCCGCCGCCCTCGAAGAGCTCGGAGCCTTCAAGGCCGCGGCCTTTCTGGCGGCCGCCCGCAACCCCGCCATGATCCGCGATCTGGACCCGAAGGCGCCGAGTCTCGAAGGCTATCTGTTTCCCGACACCTACCGCCTCGGCCGCCACACCACGCCGGAGAAGCTGTGCCACATGATGACCGCCAGGTTCCGCGAGGCCTGGGCGGGCCTGCACACCGATGCCGGCGTACACAATACGGTCACGCTCGCGTCACTCGTCGAAAAAGAGGGCAAGCTGCCCGAGGAGCGCCCGCGCATCGCCGCGGTCTTCACCAACCGCCTGCGCATCGGGATGAAGCTCGATTGCGACCCGACCACCATCTACGCCGCGCTCCTGGAAAACCGCTACCGCGGCACCATTTATCGCAGCGACCTGGATCGCGACCACCCGTACAACACCTACCATTACGCCGGCCTGCCGCCGGGTCCGATCGCCAATCCCGGCCTCGCCAGCATCCACGCCGCGCTCGCTCCCGCCGAAACGGACGCCATCTATTTCGTTGCCCGCGCCGATGGCAGCGGCGGCCACGATTTCTCCAACAACATCGCCGCGCACGAAAGCGCGGTAACCCGGTACCACCGTGCCCTCCGCAAGCTCCGTTAAGCAGCGCCTGCGCGGCTGGCTCGCCACCAACAGCCCGCCCGCCATCACGGAAGCCGTCTGGCGAGACCTCCTCTCCCGCTTCGCGCCCGTCAGCGAGACCTATCTGCGCGATCTGCTGCGCAAAACCGGACTGCCCTTCGATCAGCCGTGGGCCGGCATTCGCCAGCACACGTTCGAGGAGCTGGAGCAGTCGCTGCGCGCGATGCTCGAGGTGTATCGGGACGCAGCCGCCGCCGGCGACCGCGAGCGGGCGCGCTACTGCCGGCGCCAGGTGATCGCCGCCAAAGACCGCGCGCGCTTCGCTGCGAAGAAGAAACCCGAGAAGGCTGAGATGGCCCAGTGGATGCTCGTCTGGCTGGAAAATCCCGAAGTCTTTCCTGCCTGGGTGGACGCGCGAAAAAGGGCGGTCAGTTGTTCTTGTTGTGGAACCGATACCCGAGGATCGCCTTCACCAGCAGGTGATCCGTCGCCTGGGTGACCCCGATCCCGACTCCGAAATTGAACTCCCAGTTCTTGCCGAAGTCGATGTCCACCGCCGGCAGGAACTGCTGCTCCTGGTCGCGCAGCGGATTGAACCCCGTGACCGGGCCATACGCTCCGTAATACTCCATCCCCATCGCGACTTTCTTGGTCACGTCGTAGCTGAACTTCACATTCGGCGAGAACTCCAAGCCATTATCCTTGCTGGGCCCGTGGAACGACTTGTCCAAAGTGGGGTTGAAGGCCAGGTACAGCTTGCCGATCTTCTTGTCCACGATCGGGCGGATCTCCCAAGTCCACGTATCGGCGGAAAACAGGGGGCGCTGGTATCCGATCTCGTTGGAGATGCTCAGTCCCACGGGCAGCTTGTAGCGATCCGGGACCGTGAACCTCGGGCGAATGTGGGTGCCGACCCATTCCCAGCTTCCGTCGGGCTGAATGCTGCTGAACTGGTAAAGTCCGCATTCGAACCACTCGTTGAATCCGTGCGTGATCTCGAGGGTCTCGTGAAACTGGTGATTGGTGGGCAGCGTGCCGTCGGTGGTCGTCTTCGAGCCGTTGATGGTGTAGTTCGAATGAAACTCCGTCATGGTGACCCCTTTGGGCACCAGGTCCGATCCGTATACCTGAACTTCGTAGTTCCCCTGTGCGCGCAGTCCTGCGGCGCAGCCCAGGCATAGAGCAGCCAGTATGAGCGGGCGCATGAATTGTCTATCCTACAACGTCGCGGTAAATCTCCAGAACCTGCCGGGCGGTCCAGTTCCAACTGAACCGGGCCGCCTGCTCGCGCCCGCGGCGGATCAGGCGCGCGCGCAGCTCTTCATCCTGCAAGACCTCGCGAATCCCGCGCGCGATATCGAAGACGTTCTCCGGGTTGACCTGGACCGCCGCATCGCCCACCACTTCCGGCAGCGAGCTGACGTTCGATGTCACCACCGGCGCGCCGCACGCCATGGCTTCCAGCGGCGGCAGCCCAAAGCCTTCGTGCCGCGACGGAAACACGAACGCCGCCGCTGCTTCGTAGAAGCATCGGAGCGTCTCGAACGGAACGAATCCCAGAAAGCGCACCGCATGCTCCACCCGGCTCTTGATCACTGCCTGCCGTACGCTGGGATACCGCGAGATGGTGTCGCCGATGATCACCAGCCGCAGGTCGCCATACACCGGGTGCGCCGCAAGCTGGTCGCGCACTACGGCGAACGCCTCCACCAGACGCGGAATATTCTTGTGGCGGCGGATGGGCCCCGCATAAAGTAGGTACGGATAGTTGATCTGGTAGCGCTCCAGAATCTGCTGCTGCGCCGGTCCGTTGGCTGCCCGGGCGAAGAACCCGGGGTCAGGGGCGTTGTAGACGCGGCAGATTCGCTCCGAAGGCACACCCAGCATGTTCTCCACATCCCGCTTGGTGGCCTCGCTCACCGCAATCACGCGATCCGCGCGCATCAGCCCGCGCTTGAACCGGTACCGCCGCAACTGCATTCTTATGTTCGAGGCCTCCTCTTCGAACAGCAGGTTGGCCATGTCGTGGATCGTCACCACGTACGGGCGGATCATCATCAGCGGCACGCGGTTCAGGGGAATATGCACCAGGTCCGGCGAAAGACCGCGCAGAAAGACCGGAAACGCCAGGTGATCCAGCGGCGCATGGTCGCTGCGGTTGCAGATCGCCGTGCCGAAATTCTCCGGCAGACCGGCAAGTTCGCCCAGCCCGGCCGGGTTGCTGACGAGGGTATAGCGATTCTCGCGGTCAATGCAGCCCAGGGCCACGATCAGGCTCCGGATATAGGTTCCGATTCCGAAGTCCCGGATCCGCCGGGCGTCAATGACGATGTGCAGCGGCATTCTAGGCCCGGACGGCCTCGCGCTTCCAGGCGTACAGCGGGAACCGTGCGGTAAGTGTCTGCACCTTTTGCCGCACGCGGGCGAGCGTCTCCTCCGAGGAGATGTTGTTCAGCACTTCGGCGATCAGCAGGCCGACCTCGCGCATCTCGGCCTCCTTGAATCCGCGCGTGGTCACCGCCGGCGAGCCCAGCCGGATGCCGCTCGGGTTCAGCGGCGGATTGGTGTCGAACGGAATCGCATTCTTGTTCACGGTGATTCTCGCCCGGTCCAGCGCCTGCTCGGCTTCCTTCCCCCGCAAGCCCTTCGAAAACACGTCCAGGAGCAGCACGTGCGTATCGGTGCCGCCGCTCACCACGCGGAAGCCGGCATCCACCAGGGTCTGGGCCAGCGTACGTGCGTTGGCCACAACCTGCTTCTGGTATTCCACGAACTCCGGCTGCATCGCCTCCAGGAAGCACACCGCCTTGGCCGCCACCACGTGGACCAGAGGTCCCCCCTGAATCCCCGGAAATACGTTCTTGTCGATCTCCTTGGCGTACTTCACCCGTGCCAGAATCAATCCGGCCCGTGGGCCGCGCAGCGTCTTGTGCGTGGTCGAGGTGACGATGTCCGCCCATTCGCACGGGTTCGGATGAACGCCGGCGGCCACCAGCCCCGAGATGTGCGCCATGTCCACCAGGAACACTGCCCCCACCGCATCCGCGATCTGCCGGAATCGCGCGAAATCGATGATCCGCGGATACGCGCTGGCGCCGGTAATGATCAGCTTCGGCCGATGCTCGCGGGCGAGGCGCTCCACGTCGTCGTAATCGATGCGCTCGTCTTCCTTGCGCACGTTGTAGGGCACCACCTTGTAGGTCTTGCCGGAGAAATTGAGCTGATGCCCGTGGGTGAGGTGCCCGCCATGCGCCAGGTTCAGGCCCATGATGGTTTCGCCGGGGCTCACCACCGCCGCGTAAGCCGCCTGGTTGGCCTGCGAGCCCGAGTGCGGCTGCACGTTGGCATATTCGGCGCCGAAGAGTTTCTTGGCGCGCTCGCGAGCCAGGGTCTCCACCACGTCGGTGAACTCGCAGCCGCCGTAGTAGCGCTTGCCGGGGTAGCCTTCGGCGTATTTGTTCGTGAACACGCTGGCGGTGGCTTCCAGCACGGCTTCGGACGTGAAGTTCTCGCTGGCGATCAGCTCGAGCTGGCCGTCCTGCCGCGCGGCCTCGTTCTGAATTGCCTGAAACACTTCCGGGTCTACCTGCGATAGGGGGCGGGCCATGCGTTGCGATTCGGTCATCTTGTTCTCCTGCGGACTTGCGCCGCGCGCGGCGGCTCTTACTGCGGTTGCTCCAACTGCGCGATCTTGGCCACACGCCGCGCGTGACGGCCGCCTATGAACTCGGTGTTCAGAAAGATCCCGATCAGGTGCATGGCGCGCTCTTCGTCCAGGTACTTGGCCCCGAGCGTAAGGACGTTGGCGTCGTTGTGTTCGCGCGTGAACCGGACCTCGTCGTCGGATTGAGCCGGAGCCGCGCGCACGCCGTGAACCTTGTTGGCCGCCATGGCCATTCCAATTCCGGTGGAGCAGACCAGGATTCCGCGGTCCGCGCGTCCGCCGGCCACGTCGCGCGACACCGGCTGGGCGTAATCCGGGTAGTCCACCGATTCCGGCGAGTTGGTCCCGTAGTCCACCACTTCATGGCCTTCGGCTGCCAGCCGCGCCCGCAGTTTCTCCTTCAGGGAGAAGCCGGCGTGATCCGCGCCAATCGAGATCTTCATAGGGGGAGAAGCCTAATTCTAACATTCCCTATTCCGCCGGGCCGCCCGGCTCGCCCGACGGCTACAATTAGGGCGAATGCAGACCAATCGCAGGCAGTTTCTGGCCGGAGCATTGGCGGCGTCTGTGTCGCGAGCCGCCATGCCGCCGCTCACCTGGAATGGCGAGCAATTTCTCTGGAACGGCAAGCCCCACGTTTTTCGATCGGGCGAGATGCACTACCCGCGCGTGCCGCGAGAATACTGGCGCGACCGGATGAAGAAATCACGGTCGATGGGGCTGAACGCCATCTGCACCTACGTGTTCTGGAACCTGCACGAGACGAAGCCGGGACAATTCGATTTTTCGGGAAATCTCGACCTGGCCGAGTACCTTCGCACGGCGCACTCCGAGGGACTGCAGGTGCTGCTCCGCCCGGGTCCTTACATTTGCAGCGAATGGGAATTCGGCGGATTCCCTGCATGGCTGCTGGCGGCGCCCGACATGAAGGTGCGGTCGGCGGACCCGAAATTCCTGGCCGCGGCGGAACGCTACATGAAGCGCCTGGGACGCGAAGTCGCGGGCTTGCAATCCACCCGCGGCGGGCCGATCGCCATGGTGCAGGTGGAGAACGAGTATGGATCGTTCGGCGCCGACCACGACTACATGGCGGCGATCCGCAGGATGATCGTGGACGCCGGGTTCGACGTGCCGCTGTACACCGCGGACGGTTCGGAGGCGCGCATGCTGAGCGGCGGCACTCTCCCCGATACGCTGAGCGTGATCAACTTCGGCGGCGGCAACCCGGCGCGCGAGTTCGAGAACTTCGCGAGATTCCGCCAGGGTGTGCCGCGCATGTGCGGCGAATACTGGGTCGGGTGGTTCGACCATTGGGGCGAGCAACACCACACCACAAAACCCGAAGAAAGCGCGCGCGGGCTGGAGTGGATGCTTTCGCGCGGAATTTCCGCCAACCTGTACATGTTCCACGGCGGGAGCTCGTGGGGATACATGAGCGGCGCCAATTTCTCACGCGCGTACGAGCCCGATATCTCGGGGTACGACTACGATTCGCCGCTCGACGAGGCCGGCCGTCCGACGCCCAAGTTCCACGCCCTGCGCGACGTGATCCGCAAGTATGCGCCCGCGGGCACCGAGTTTCCGGAGTTGCCCAAGCCCCTGCCCATGGTTTCGATTCCTCGATTCGAGCTCACGGAAAGCGCGGCGCTCACCGCACGGCTGCCCAGACCGCAGCTCTCCGACCGCCCGATCACCATGGAGGCCGCCGGGCAGAGCTACGGGTTCATCCTCTATCGCACGCGTCCGCCGAAGGCCGGGAAAGGCACGCTCGAAATTACCGAGGCCCGCGACTACGCGGTGATTCTCCAGGGCACGCGGCGGCTGGGCACGCTCGACCGGCGCCTGAAGCAGACGCGCCTCGACGTGGAACTCGCCGCCGGGGAACCGCTCGACATCCTCGTGGAAAATATGGGGCGCGTGAATTTCGGACCCCAGCTCACCAGCGACCGCAAGGGGATCACGGAGAAGGTGACCTTCGACGGCCAGGAGCTGGCCGGGTGGGAGATTTATCCGCTGCCTCTCGACGACGCCGGCAAGTGGCCGTTCGCGAAGAAACAGACGGCAGGCCCGGCGCTGCATCGCGGGACATTCCGTCTGGATTTGACGGGCGACACCTTCTTCGACATGCGCGGCTGCGGCAAGGGGATCGTCTGGGTGAACGGGCACAATCTCGGCCGGTATTGGCGGATCGGGCCCCAGCAGAGCCTGTTTGTGCCCGCCGGCTGGCTGAAGAAAGGCGTGAACGAAGCGGTGGTGCTGGACCTGGAGGACCGCAGCGGGCGGTGGATCGAAGGGCGGACCGATCCGGTGTACGAGACGCCTACGCGCTGATGGCGTCTTCCACCTGCTGGGGCGGATTGTAATACAGGATGCGCTGGCAGCTCTCGCAACTGAGAATGGCTTCGCCGTGCTTGAGGTCCTGGAAATATTGGAGTCGCAGCACGATGTTGCAAGCCGTGCACCGGCCGTCGATGACTTCCGCGACCGCGAGGCCGCGGCGACCCTTGCGCACGCGTTCGTAGTTGCGGTAAGTGGCAGGCGTCACGGACGCCGCGATCGAAGCGCGCTCCGTCTGCAGCTCGCCTTGGGCATGCTGGTCGGCAGCGGTGCGCCTGCGGGCCTCCTCTTTCTCGGCTTCCACCTGAGTCTTTTCGGTTTTCAGCGCGGCCTCGGCGGCCTTGACGTTTTTCTCCAGGGGCTCGGACTCGCCCATGAGCTCCAGAATGCGGTCCTCGGATCGGCGGATCTCGTTCTGGCAAAATTCGATCTCGTGCTGGAAGGCACGGTACTGATCGTTGGTCTTGGCGTCCGCCATCTGGTCCTTCAGTTTGGAGATCTTCTGCTCCTGTATCTGGATATCGCCTTCGCACTTTTTGCGCTCTTTCTGGTTGGCGGAAAGTGCCGCGCGGTCGGCTTCCAGCTTGCGCTCGTGCGAGACCAGCTTCTTTTCGATATCAGCGATATGGACCGGCAGGGAGGCAATTTCGCGGGCCAGCTCAGCGAGACGAAGATCGATGTCTTGAAGGCGGATGACCAACTTCAAATCGGGGAGCACTAAGAAAAGTCTATCACGCTGCGCGCAACCCGCCCGCGCTGCGACCCGGGATGCGCGTTTCTAGTTTCAGATCCTCGGCATCCGTCAATCTTCTGCGCGAACTGCGGACGCAACCCTATATAGCTGCGAACCGGGCTCCTTTCGGCCCATCGGCGCGCAGTAACGCTGGCCTGTCTGTTCCGTGGATTCATCGCTCCTGAGCACAAACCCGAACGATCGCAAGGTCGCGGGAAGTGTATCGGGATCGAAGCCGAAGACGAACGGCTCGCCGCTGAATCGAACCCAGTATTTCCAACGGCGTGCACCCGGAAACACCCTGGAGCCATCCAGCGCGCCTTTATGCACATAACTGAAGATCAACTGGCTCGCCGGAACAAGCAACCGCTCCAGGAGAGCGAAAGTTCCTTCCACGGCGGATCTCGTGAGATAGCTGATCACGCCTTCCCACACGACTACTGTTGGAATCGCCCGGTCGAATCCTGCCTGGATCAACCTCGATTCAAGATCGTCTTTCTCGAAATCGACGGGCACAAATCGAACGTTCGCATTTAGCTCGCCGGCCGATGCGCCGAGCCGTTCGCGCTTTGCTCTCTGCGTCACCGGATGGTCAACCTCGAAGCTCGCAATTTTCCTCGCTTCCGGCAGGCGATACGCTCGACTGTCAAATCCGGCTCCAAGCAATACTAGCTGACGAGCCCCGCCTCTAATCGCATCGCTGACGAGATCGTCGATCGCACGAGTCCGCACGACACCGGAGCTCCGCGTATAGGGCCATCCGAGGTCCAGGATCGTCCGGACTAAGGAGCCGCCCAACGGAAAGCGGGCAATTCGGGCGAAAGTCCTGAGCGGCCCTGCGAGCAGCGGGAACGCATATGGATCGGTAAAGAGACGCCTCCCGGCCGGCTCCAGGCTTTCGAGTGCCCGGAAAAAAGCCATGTATTCGGCCGTCCGGCTTGCACACTGATCTCTCACGCTACTCCGCGCGCCGCAACTCCACCTGGCTGAAGATCGCCTCGGTCTGTTTGAGATCCGCGAAGCTCATGCCCGGCAGGCACGCGGAAGCGGTTCCTGCGGCGACGCCCCAGCGCATGGCTTCGACCGGCGTGCTCTTGCGCTGGATGGCCCAGGTGTAAGCGGCGGACAGGGCATCGCCGGCACCGATCGGACTGACCGCATCGACGCGCGGCGGGACAGCCTCCACCACGCCGACGTCGAACGCGCCCACCGCGCCGCGGCTGCCGACCGAGAGCACTACCGACTCCGCACCCATGGCGCGGATCAGCGGCGCGGCATCCAGGTAGTGGGTCCGGGTCACCAGCGTGCGGCCCAGCAGGCGCTCGGCCTCCTGCTGGTTGGGCGTGACTACCGTCGGCTTCTCTTCCAGTCCGTGGCGCAGCGAATCGGAATCGGCGTGCAGCAGCGTCTTGACCTTCTTCTTGCGCGCGGCAGAAATCAGGCGCGCGTAGAAATCGGCCGGCACGCCCGGCGGAACACTGCCGCAAACCATCAGCCAGGTGGCGCCCGCGAGGGCGTCCTTGATGGACTTCTCCGCGCGCGCCACCTCTACCTTCGAGAGCACGGGCCCGGCTTCGTTGAGGTTCACAGTGAGGCCGTGCCGGTCGGTGATCACCAGGTTGGTGCGCGTCTGGTTCTCGATCGGAACGGTTTGAAACGGGAACCCGAGGTTGGCAAGGTGGGCTTCGAGCCGCTTGCCGGAATCGCCGCCCGACGTAAGCAGCGCGAGGGTCTTGCCGCCGAAGCAGTGGATCACGCGCGAGGCGTTGATGCCGCGGCCGCCCGGGCTTTCGTGGGTGGAATTGATGTAGGCGCGATCCTCGAAAGCCAGCCGATCGACGGTGATCACCCGGTCGATGGTCGGATTGACGGTGACGGTGACGATCAAGTGTGTATTGTAGCCGGGTTAAGAGGCGAGGATGGCGTCCAGGGCGACACCGGTTCGGCGCGATTCGATTCGATCAAATCCGGCGCGGCGCAGCAGGACGGCATACTGTTCCGCGCTGCGTTCTTTGCCTTCGGTGCAGATCAGCATATTGAGCGATTGCATATTGGCGGGCAGCGGGCCCACACCGTCGGGGTTGAGGTGCTTTTCGGCGATGAGGAGCGCGCCGCCGGGCGGCAGGGCCCGGCGGACCTTCTCGAGCAGCAGCATGATCTTGGGCTCGTCCCAATCGTGGAGGATTCGGCCCAGCGTGTAGAGATCGGCGGGCGGGAGCGGGTCGTGAAAGAAGTCGCCGGAGACGATCTCGATGCGCCCGGCCGCGGGCGAAAGCGCGACCTGCTCGCGGGCCAGCGCGGCGGCGCGCGGCAGATCGAAGACGATGGCGTGGAGATCGGGATAGCGCTCGCAGGCGGCGATCGCAAGGTGGCCCGTGGCGCCTCCCAGATCCGCAAGGCGGCGGAACCGGCTCAGGTCGAAGGCTGCTGCGATCCTGGGTGATGTGACCATGCCGAAGCCGTGCATGCCCATCAGGAAATCGCGCATGGCCGCGTCGGTGCGGAAGAAGTGGCTGAACAGCGGGGCTTCCAGCCCGAACGTCTGCGTCCACCGGTGCGTGCCTTCGCGGATGGCTTCGTCGAGGTGGCCCCACATCGCATAGAGCGCTTCCCGGGAGTAGAGTACGTAGCCGTGCATCGAATGCGGGCTGGAGGTGCACAGGTAGCGTGACGCCACCGCGGCATTGTGGTAGACGCCGTCTCGCTTTTCGAGCAGGCCGAGGGCCGCGCACCCATCGAGCAGGCGCTCGAGCGCATCGGAATTGAGCTTGAGTTGAGCCGCGAGCACTTCAGCCCCCGCCGGGGCCGTCTCCAGCGCATCGAAGATGCCGAGCGAGACGGCGGTGAACATCGTCTGGGAGCGGCGGAACGCCTCGATCAGGTCGAGAACGGGTGCGGGATCAGGGATGGCGGAAGTGGTCATAGCCGAGCGGCGGGAGCGGGCGCCCGTCCAGCGTGACAGCGCCGCGCGTGCCTTTGCGCATGGTACCAATTCGGGTGAGTGCGATGCCGCGGAAGGAGGCAGGAACCCGCGTGTCCGGAGCAACGGTAAAGAGCAGCTCATAGTCTTCGCCGCCATGGAGCGCCTGGTCCAGCGAGGCGTGCGGGTAGACGGGAGGCGCGTTGATCTCCGCGCGGAGACCGGAGGCCGAAGCGAGGCGGTGAAGATCGAGCGACAGGCCGTCGCTAAGATCCATGGCGGCGGTGGCGTGCAAAGTCTCGCGCAGGAAGCGGCCGAGGGCGAGGCGCGGCTGCGGGCGCTTGTGCAGCTTCCAGCCGGGGCCGCGGTGCGTGGCAAGCCCGAGCGCAGAACCGCCGAGCGTGCCGGAGACGTAGACCCGGTCGCCGTCGTGCGCGCCGTCGCGGCGGAGCGCGGCGTCGCGCGGAACCGTGCCCCCGACCACGATATCGGCCATCACGCGATCGGTGCTTGCAAGATCGCCGCCCACGAGCGGCACCCGGTGGGCGAGCAAGCCGTCGTAGAACCCATCGAGCCAGCGTTGAGTGGTCCACGGGGCGACGGCGAGGGAGAGCAGGCAGAAAGCGGGAGATCCGCCCATGGCCGCGATATCGGAGAGGCCGCGCGCCAGAGCTTTCCACCCGGCGTCGGCCGCGGTGTGGGTGCGGCGCTCGAAGTGGACGCCTTCGATGAGCATGTCCGTGGTCAAAAGCAGGTCTTCGCGCGCGCCGGGCGGGCGGAAGATGGCGCAGTCGTCGCCGATGCCGAGGACCACTTCGGCCCGGCTGGGCAGCGCCGCGCGGCGGCGGAGCAACTCGATCAGAGCTGGTTCCTTGTGCTTGACCATACATGCGCCAAATGAGAGAATACCGTACGCAGTTGCAGCAAGTTACATCGATGTTTGGACGCGCCTCGCAAGTCAGCAAGCCTCGAAAGTCCGCTTTCCTCGCCTGAACGACCCAAGAGCACGACGAACGATTTGATTCAGGAGATGTGTAGTGAAGGAAAAAGGTGTTGTGAAGTGGTTCAATGCCGCCAAGGGTTACGGATTCATCCAGAGGTCTAGCGGCGACGACGTATTCGTTCATTTTTCTGCGATTCAGGCCAACGGCTATCGCACCCTGGATGAAGGCTCGGAGGTGGAGTTCGAGGTGAAGCAAGGCCCCAAGGGGCTGCAGGCCGAGAACGTGTCCAAGGTATAGTCCCTTTAAAATTCCGGAATCACGCGGAGGGCCCCCGGCAACGGGGGCCCTTTCTTTTTATCGGCAGATTCGTGAACGGGCGGGCTGCAGCCGTGAGCGGGCGGATATCTCGGATGAGCGTCTGTTAGAATATGCGCTAAATGTTCGGACGCGTGCGGCCCAGGCTGTTCACCGTGGTGCTGTTTCTGTGCGCGGTAGTCTGCGCCCAGGCGGCGTCGCTGGCGTTCGAGCATCCGCACTCATCCCATCATTGCTGTCAGCTCTGCCACCTGGGACCGCTGCCATTTCTGGAGCCGGCGCCGGTGGCTCAGTTTGCGCCCGCCGTGGCGCTCGCCTGGATCAGCCGGGCGAGCGATAGCGGCACCCCGCACGACGCCATGTTCGCGGCGGCATCGTCGCGTGCCCCTCCCTCCTTCCTCGCAGCGTAGGCATTTTCAGGCGGTCCGAGTCACATCGGGCCAGGAAATTGTTTATCGAGCGCGAGGAGGGAAACCTTGAGATTCTCAGGATTGATGCGAGCCGTTGGGCTGATGCCGGCGGTGTGGTTTGCGGGCTCGCTGGTGGCCCAGGATAATACCGAGCTCTTGAACCGGATGAAGGCCATGGAGGACCGGATCAAGGCGCTCGAGGCCGAGGTGCAGACGCTGAAGGGCCAGCAGGCGGCAGCCGCGCCTGTCGCGCCAGCACCGGTCGCGCCGCCCCCCGCGCCCGTGCCCCAAGTGTCGCAGGAGATGGCCGCCCCGCAGCAGCTTGGCGGCGCGGGTGGCGCCGCGGCCAAGGCTCTCAACCCCGACATCAGCGTGATCGGCGACTTCCTGGGCGCGGTGGGCAATCCCGCCAACCGGTACACGCCATCGCTCGAGATGCACGAGAGCGAGGTTGGCTTCCAGGAGATTATCGACCCCTACGCCCGCGCCGACTTCTTCATCAGCTTCGGCGAGCGCGGCGTGGAGGTGGAGGAAGGCTACCTGACGTTCACCTCGCTGCCCGCGGGATTGCAGGTCAAAGTGGGCAAGATGCGCGCCGCTTTCGGTAAGGTGAACGCCATGCACAACCACGTGCTGCCGTGGACCGACCGGCCGCTGGTGAACCAGAACCTGGTCGGTGGCGAGGATGGCATCGACGACGCCGGCCTGTCGCTCAGCCGCCTGCTGCCCGCGCCCAAGGGCTTCTTCCTGGAAGGCACGGCGCAGCTCTACCGCGGCGACAGCGACGGCGTGTATGCGGCGCGCAAGCGTACCGATGTCTCGACGGTCGAGCACCTGCGCCTCTACCGCGACCTGAATGAATCCACCAACCTGGACCTGGGCGGCTCGTTCTCGCGCGGGAAAAGCCCGTTCGCCGACGCGTGGAACCAGCTCTACGGCTTCGACGCGACGCTGCATTGGAAGCCCTTGCGGCGCGCGGTCTACCGATCGTTCATCGCGCGCTCGGAGGTGATCTGGGCGCGGACAGCGGTCAGTCCCGCGGTGGCCAATCCTTTCGCTCCGGGAGTGCCCCGGAGTATCATCACGCCCTTCGGCTATTACGTCTCCGCCGACTACCAGTTCCGGCGGCGGTGGTTCATCGGCGCCCGCTTCGACCGCTCGCAGCGCGGCGCGTGCCAGCCCACCTTCCCGTCGACGACTACGCCGTGCAACCTGCCGTTTACCTCGCTCGTCCAGGATACAGGGGGCTCGCTCCTGGTGACCTACTGGCCAAGCGAGTTCAGCCAGATTCGCGGCCAGTTGCGGCGCACGCGCTACGGCGACAGCTCCACCACCAACGAATTGCTGTTCCAGTTCATCTTCTCCATGGGCGCCCACGGAGCGCATCCCTTCTAAGGAATTCTCATGAAATCAAATCGTACGATTGCTGTTTTGGCCGCGCTGGCGGCCTCCGCCGGCGCTCACGCGGCCGGCAAGACCAACGTGATGTCTGCCACCGAAGACCTCGCCGCCATCGCGCGCGAAATCGGCGGCGACCAGATCACGGTGGATTCGATCGCCAAGGGCTACCAGGACCCGCACTTCGTCGAGCCCAAGCCCAGTTTCATCCTGAAGCTGCAGAAAGCCGATCTGCTGCTGGTCGTGGGCCTGCAACTGGAGATCGGTTGGCTGCCCCCGCTGATCACACAAAGCCGCAACGGAAAAATCCAGCCCGGCGGACTGGGCTACATGGACATGTCGCAGTACTGCCAGATCCTCGAGATTCCGCTGGGGCAGGTCACCCGCGCCATGGGCGACGTGCACCCGCTCGGCAATCCGCACTACTGGCTGGATCCCGACAACGGGCGGCGCATCGCCAAGGCGCTGGCCGATAAGTTCAGCTCCATGCAGCCGGCGAGCGCGGCCACCTTTGCCGCGCGCTACGCCGATTTCGACAAGCGCCTCACCGAGGCCGAGAAAGGCTGGCAGGCAAAGATGGCCCCTTACAAAGGCCGCAAAGTGGTCACCTATCACCGTTCCTGGCCGAATTTCTGCGAGCGCTTCGGGTTGAACGTGGTGGAATACGTCGAGCCCAAGCCCGGCATCCCGCCGACGCCCAACCACACCCTCGACGTCATCAACCTGATGAAGCGCGAGGGCGTGCGCCTCATCCTGGTGGAACCCTACTTCGATTTGCGGGCGCCGAACAAGATCGCGCAGGACGTGGGCGGACAGGTGTTGGTGCTCATGCCCAGCGTGGGCGGCGTCAAGGAGATCACCAACTACTTCCAGCTTTTCGACTACGATATCAATCTGCTGGTGAACACGTTCCAGAAGTACCAATAGAGAGACTTCATGAGCACACTATCTTTTCTGTTGGCGCCCTTTATCGCCAGCCTGATCCTGACCGGAATTCACGCTTACCTCGGCGTGCACGTAGTGGAGCGCGGCGTGATTTTCGTAGACTTGTCGCTGGCGCAGATCGCGGCCCTGGGCACGACCATCGCCGTGCTGTACGGCATCGAGCCGCACAGCACCACGGCGTATGT
>DATJYJ010000528.1:0-9756 GCA_035578025.1 Verrucomicrobiia bacterium | reverse complement strand
GCTGGACCCGGCCGCCACCGATACCGTCGCCGGCACGGTCAATAGAGCATTGTTGCTGCTCAGTGCAACCGTCGAAGCCGCGCCTACAGCTTTCGACAGAGTCACCGTGCAGGTGGAAGTCGCGGCCGATCCCAGGCTGGTAGGCGAGCAGGACAGCAGGCTGACCACAGCCTGCGAGACCAAAGAGATGGATGCCGACTGCGAACTGCCGTTCAACGACGCCGTCACCGAAGCCGTCTGGTCGCTGGTGATGGTTCCTGCCGTGGCGGTGAACGTGGCCGTGCTGGACCCGGATGCCACCGGCAGCGTCGCAGCCACGGTCAGCAACGGATTGTTGCTGCTGAGTGCGACGGTCGCGCCCGCCGCACCCGCTGCCTTCGACAGGGTCACCGTGCAGGTCGTATTCACGCCGGACCCGAGGGTCGCCGGCGTGCATGTGAGCAAGCTCACGACCGCGGGCGCCACCAGCGAGATGGATGTGGCTTGCGAACCGCCGTTCAGGGACGCGGTCACCACGGCGGTTTGGTCTGCCGGAATGGTGCCCGCGGTCGCTGTGAACGTCGCGGTGGTCGCGCCCGAGGGAATCGTCACGGCGGCCGGCACCGTGAGCAGTGCGTTATTGCTGGTCAGGGATGCGGCCGTGAGGCTGCCACTGGCGGGTTTCGACAATGTCACGGTGCAAGTAGCCGTCGCAGCGGAGTTCAGCGAGCTTGGCGTGCATGACAGCATGCTCACCACGGTCGCCGTACCAAGCAGAATGGACTCCGTTTGCGAACTGCCGTTCAACGAGGCGGTGAGGGAAGCGGTCTGATCGGAGGGGATCGTGCCGGCAGTGGCCGTAAAGGTTGCCGAAGTGAGGCCCGCGCCAACCAACACCGCCGGCGCAACCGGCAACAGCGGATTGTTGCTACTCAAGGACACCGAGACGCCGCCCGTGCCCGCCGGCTTGGAGAGCGTGACGGTGCAGGTGGTTGCCGCGCCGGATCCGAGACTCGTCGGCGAACAGCTCAACAGGTTCACGACAGTCGGCGCGACCAGCGAAATGCCTGCCGATTGCGAGCTGCCATTCAGCGACGCGGTCACGGAGACGGTCTGGTCCGAGGGGATGGTCCCGGCGGTAGCCGTAAATGTGGAACTGCTGGATCCGGCGGCAACGGTCACCGACGCCGGGACCGTGAGCAATCCGTTGTTACTGCTCAGGGACACCGAAACCCCGCCCGTGCCCGCGGCTTTCGACAGCGTCACGGTGCAGGTCGAGTTGGCCCCGGAGGTCAGGCTCGTCGGGTTGCAGGAGAGCTGCGTGACAAACGCCGGCGCGACCAGGGAAATGCCGGCCGACTGGGAGCTGCCATTCAGCGACGCGGTGACCGAGGCGGTCTGATCCGACGGGATGGTGCCGGCAGTGGCCGTGAACGTCGCGGTTGTCGATCCGGACGCGACCGTCACCGACGCCGTCACCGTGAGCAATCCGTTGCTGCTGCTCAGCGACACCGAAGCCCCGCCCGTGCCCGCCGCTTTCGACAGCGTCACGGTGCAGGTCGAGCCGGCCCCGGAGGTCAGGCTGGTGGGGTTGCAGGAGAGCTGCGTGACAAACGCCGGCGCGACCAGGGAAATGCCGGCCGACTGGGAGCTGCCATTCAGTGACGCGGTGACCGAGGCGGTTTGATCCGACGGGATGGTGCCCGCAGTGGCCGTGAACGTCGTGGTTGTCGATCCGGACGCGACGCTCACCGACGCCGGCACCGTGAGCAATCCGTTGTTGCTGCTCAGCGATACCGAAGCCCCGCCAGTGCCCGCTGCTCTCGACAGCGTGACGGTGCAGGTCGAGCCGGCCCCGGAGGTCAGGCTCGTCGGGTTACAGGAGAGTTGGCTCACTACGGGCGGGCCGGTCAGCGAGATGACGGCTCCCTGCGAGCTGCCGTTCAACGACGCCGTAACCGTGGCGCTCTGATCCGACGGGATGGTGCCGGCATTGGCTGTGAAGGTCGCGTTGGTGGCGCCCGCCGCGACCGTCACCGTGGCCGGGACGGCCAGCAGCGCATTGTTGCTGCTCAGGGACACAGTGGAGCCGCCCGTGGCCGGAGCTTTCGACAAGGACAGCGTACAGGTGGAGCTCGCGCCCGAGCCCAGGCTGGAGGGCGAGCATAACAACGTGTTGACGGCGGGCGCAACCAGGGAGAAGCTCGCGGACTGCGTGGCGCCGGAGAGCGTCGCCGTGACGACCGCGGTCTGGTCGGACGTGACCGTGCCCGCGGAAGCCGTGAATGTGGCGGTGGCGGAACCGGCAGCCACCGTCACGGAGGAGGGCACCATGAGCGCGCCGTTGTTACTCGAAAGGCTGACAGCGATTCCCCCCGCAGGCGCGGCCTGATTCAGCGTGACGGTACAGGTGGAGCCGCCGGTGGTGCTCAGGGAGGTGGGATTACAGGACAACCCGCTCAGCGAGACTGCCGAGACGGCGGTAATCGACCCTCCGGTACCCGTGGTGGTGATGGCGGTTGCATCGAGGGCGGCTGAAAGCGTATTGGTCACGCCGATGGAAGTCGTGGCCACACTGGCCGCAATGGTCACGTTGATGGTGGCCACTACTCCATTGGCGATGGTGTTGGTGTTGAGGCCATAAAGCAGGCACGTGTACGAGCCGGTGGTCGGGCCGCACGCGATGGTTTTTCCCGCGGCCGTAGCACTCGCCCCGGCTGAGGCGCTGATGGAAACAATGTCGCTGGTCGAGTAAGTAAGGGTCCACTGGATGGCCGCCGGTTCGCTGCCCGACGGTGAGGTGAGAGTAAGATTCAAGGTCGTGCTACCGCCGGGTGGCACCGAAGCGGATGATAATGCCAGGGAATCCTGTGCTAAGAGCGGGCTGGCGGCAAGCCCTAAGATTGCCAGGGTTGAAAGCCCGCGAACCAGAAGGTTCAGCCTGATGTTTCTGCAGAAATGAGTACGCAACTTTAACGATCTCCTGCTTCGGCGGGGACCTCGGATGAACATTCCCCGCCTTCACGCTAATCGCTAAAGTCTTTGCTTTCAATGTTGTCCTTGCGGTATACAATATCAATGACCAAAGATAGACGGCGGAAAGGATGCTATCTCTGCGCAGTTACAGAAAGTTATAACACCGGGGAATCTCTGAGAGATTAGGACTTACACGCGGCGTTGCGCGAACTTCCACGCGTGCTCGACGATGGCCGGCAGATCGGCAAAGCGCGGCGCCCATCCGAGACAGGCCCGAAGTCTTTCCGAGCTGGCGACCAGGGCAGGCGGATCGCCGTCGCGGCGTGCTCCTACAATAAAGGGCACTTTGCGGCCGGTGACCTGCTCCACCGCGCGGATGACCTCCATCACCGTGTGGCCCGTGCCCGTGCCCACGTTGAACTTCTCGCTGGCGCCCCCCGCCAACAGGTATTCCACGGCCACAATGTGAGCCTGCGCCAAGTCGTTCACGTGGATGTAGTCGCGGACGCACGTGCCGTCCGGCGTGGGATAATCCTGGCCGAAGACCGTCACCGGCTGCCCGGTTTGCACGGCGCGCAGGATCAGAGGAATCAGGTGTGTTTCCGGATCATGCTCTTCGCCCAGGCTGCCGTCGGGCGACGCGCCGCTGGCGTTGAAGTAACGCAGGCACACGCTGGTGAGCTGGTGAATCCGGTCGAACCACCCGAGCAGCGTTTCCACCATAACCTTGGATTCGCCGTACGGGTTGACGGGCTGAATGGGGAAGGTCTCCAGAATCGGGCTGGTGTGCGGATTGCCGTACACCGCCGCGGTCGATGAAAACACGAGGTGCTTCACCCCCGTCTGCGCCATGGCGTTCAGCAGCGAGAGCGAGCCGCCGACGTTGTTGGCGAAATAGCGTCCGGGCTCGCGCATCGATTCGCCCACCGCGATAAACGCCGCAAAATGGATCACGGCCTCACAGTGTTTCTTACCAATCAGCCGGACGACCGATTCCGTGTCGGAAATATCCGTTTCGAACAGCAGGCCTTCCGGCACGTTGTGGCGATGCCCCTTGGAGAGGTTATCGACCACCGTAACGTCGTGCCCCCGTTCGAGCAGCATGCGCACGGTGTGAGAGCCGATATAGCCGGCTCCTCCGGTAACGAGAATTCGTCGAGGGGTCAACTCACGATTGTAGTAGCATGGCGTTTCTATGCCAAACGGAGCGGAGCTGTTCGTGGACGCCGCTGCCCACCTGGGGCTGAACACGATCTTCACGCTGGTAGGCGATCATCTGAACGAGGTGCTGGCCGCGGCAGCGCGCGCCGGGCTGCGCATCGTCGATATGCGTCATGAATCCGGCGTGACCCACGCCGCCGACGCCTGGGCGCGCATCCATCGGCGGCCGGCGCTGGCACTGGTCACCGGCGGTCCCGGGCACACCAACGCGCTCACCGGAATGGCTACCGCGAACCTGGCGGGCAGCCCGCTGATCGCGGTCAGCGGAAGCCGATCCAGGACCTTGGCCGACCGGCAGGCTTTCCAGGATATCGACCAGGTGGGCATAGCGCGCCCGGCGGTGAAGTGGGCGGCCGAAGTGCCGCAGGCGGGGCAGATCCCATTCTACCTGCGGCGCGCGTATGACGAAGCGAACTCCGGCCGCCGCGGCGCCGCGCATCTCACCATCCCGGTGGACGTTTTTGTAGGACAGGCTTCAGCCTGTCCGCCCGTCTGCGCCACAGCCGACGCGCCGGCGTCTCGTCCCGACGTTGCCCGTGCCGCCGAGCTTCTCCGCACCGCCCGCCGTCCCGTGGCCATCGCCGGCAGCGGCGTGTGGTGGTCCGGGGCAGAGGCCGCGCTGTCACGCTTCATCGAGCGCTCCCGCATTCCCCTGTACACGATCACCATGGCCCGCGGCGTGGTCTCCGACGGCCATCCTCTCTGCATGGGCTACGCCGATCCCGCGCTGAATTACGCCGTCCACACGGCGTTCCGGGAAGCCGATCTGTTCCTGGTGGTCGGCAAGCGCATCGATTACCGGCTGGCGCTGGGCGGCCCACGCCTGTTTCCAGCGGATGCGAAGTTCATCCAGATCGACATCCACGCGCAGGAGTTGGGGATGAACCGCGCGCTCGATGCCGCCATTTGCGCCGACGCCAGAAGCGCGCTCGACGCGCTCTGCGAAGCAGTCGAGCCTGCGCCGGAAAGCTGGCTCGACCGGGTCCGCACGCTCCGCTCCCAATGGCAGGCCCGGCTCGAATGCGCCACGGCCGAAGCCGCGGTATTCTTCCGCGCCTTGCGCGCCGCCCTTCCCGAGGATGTCCTTTTCTCCTGGGATGGCGGCGACTTCGCTCACTGGGGCCGCGCGATTCTGCCTGCCCGCCAACCCGGCGGATGGCTGCGGCTCGGGCCGCTGGGCACGATCGGATCGTCGCTGCCCAACGCCGTGGCGCTGCAATTGGCGCACCCCGGCCACCGTGTAGTCGCCATCACCGGCGACGGCGCCCTCGGATTCTATCTTGCCGAGATGGATTCGCTGGTGCGCCACGGGCTGCCCGTCGTTCTGATTGTGGGCAATGACGCCGGCTGGGGTCTCGAGCGCGAGTTGCAGGGCGGCGGCGCGACCGTGGCGTGCGAGCTTCGGCCCTCGCGTTACGACCTGGTGATGCAGGCGTTCGGCGGCGGCGGCGAGACTATCGAGCACCCGGAGGAAGTGCGTCCCGCTCTGGAACGTGCCTTTCGATCGGGTGTGCCCTACTGCATCAATGTACCGATCCGCGGCGCGCGGTCGCCGTTCACCGACTGGCAGATCGCCGGCCGGAACCCGGCGAGGCCGTCGGGTGATACCATGTCCTCCGGCCACTGATATGAAAGCCAGAATCTCACGAAGAAATCTGATCCAGAGCGCCGGCCTGGCGGCTCTGGCCACTCCATCGCCCGATGCGGCCGCGGCAGCCATGCCCGGGCCCCGCTTCGAAGGGAAGGACACGCCTAAGATCTGCCTGGCGATCGGCGATGGCGGCGGACCACCCGACGCACAGGGGGGACGCGGGGCCAACCAGGAGGTCTCCGCCCGGCGACTGAGGCAACTGGGTGTGGATTACGCCCTTTCGGGAGGCCCGCCGATTCCATGGGAGGAGGCGCGTCTCCAGTCCATCATGGATCGCCTGAAGACCAATGGCGTCACGCTGGGCAACCTGATGATTGCGGGCTTCAACAACGCCATCTACAACCGGCCGGGCAAGGACGAGGAGATCGAGAAAGTGATCCAGTCGATCCGGGTAGCGGGCAAGGTCGGCCTCCCGGTGGTCGAGTACAACTGGTACGCCCACCGCGCCATGGAAGGCTACTTCGAGGAGACGGGCCGCGCGGGAGTGGGTTTGACCGGCTTCGACTACGAACTGCTTCAGACCGCCACCCAGCAGTACCAGACCCGGCCCGAGGAAAAGGGGATGAAGTTCAAGGATCTGCCGGCGCTGCCCAATGAGGGCGCCCACACGCTGGACGAGATGTGGACCAATATCACCTATTTCCTGAAGGCCGTGGTTCCGGAAGCGGAGAAAGCCGGCGTCCGGTTGGCGCTGCATCCGAACGATCCCCCCGCGCCCATCAGCCGCAAATCGCAGCAGATCATGGGCACCGTGGAGGGGTGGAAAAAGCTGATCGAAATCGTGAAGAGCCCCTCCAACGGAATTACCTTCGATTGCGGGGTAACCAAGGAAATGGGCCAGGATCCCGTTGAGGTGTGCCACTATTTTGCATCGCGGGATCGCATCAATCACGTGCATTTCCGCAATGTGAAGGTGATCAAACCCTACGAGCGGTACACCGAGGTCTTCATCGACGAAGGCGAAAACAATATGTTTGCCGTGATGCGCGAACTGGTGAAGTCGAAGTACACCCGCCTCGTCTATCCGGAGCATCCGCGCGCAATCGACTATGACCGGGACCGCGGCCGTATCGGTGGCTATCCGGGAGGCGGGGCCTACGCCGCGTTTGCCTTCAATGTGGGGTACACCCGGGCGATGATGCAGGCGGCGTTGACGGCTTGAGAATGTCCGGCGGCGGGGGCACACCCGGAATGTTCCGCCCGATTGCCGCCAAGCCTTGCACCCTGCTAGACTTAGTTATTCTGTAGCAATTCTTGAACTGGGGTTTTCTATTGAAGTTCGGCCTTCTAATTTTGTCTGTCGCTGCAAGCGTCTGCGTCGCCGCTCAACCAGCAGTGGAGGCTCCCGACCCGATCGTGGAGAACTACTGCGCGGCTACGCGGCAGCAGGAGAAATTGCTTGCCGGCGTCTCCATGGACGTCGATATCGACGCGTCCCTCCCCAAGCTTAGAAAGCACGGGCGCTTGCACGCGTTGCGCCGCATTTCGCCCATCGGCCTGATCAAGTATGAGAGGGCACTCTTCGAAGGCGACACCGTCGTCAATAAAGAGGTCATCAGCCGCTACCTGACCGCCGAGGTCGAGGCGAACAAGAGCCGAAGCCACGGCGATGCGGTCACGCCGGATAACTATAAATTCAAGTACAAGGGCCTGGTGTGGCTGGATGGCCGCGACGTTTACCTCTACCAGGTGACGCCTAGAGAGAAGCGGGAGCATCTATTCAAGGGCGAGATCTGGATCGACGCGCGGACGTATCTGAAGGTCCAGGAGTCCGGATACCTGGTGAAGAATCCTTCCATCTGGCTGAAGAAGGTGGCATTCATTCGTAAGTATGAGATCCACGGCGGAGTTTCCGTTCCGCGCCAGACATTGAGCGTGGCCGACACCCGCCTGGTCGGCAAGGCTGAGATGACCATCGACTTCACCAACGTCTCTCTGGACCCCGCGAACGCGGCGGCCTCCGACGCCGCGCATTAATGGCAGGCGAGCGGTACTCAGGAGCTTTTGAATGAGAACACTGTTTTTGAATCCGCCATCCTTTGAAGGTTTCGATGGCGGAGCCAGCTCGCGATGGCCTGCCTCCCGCGAAATCGAATCCTACTGGTATCCGGTCTGGCTCTGCTACCCGGCCGGCATGCTTCCCGACAGCAAGGTGGTGGACGCTCCGCCGCACAAGATCTCCATCGAGCAGACCGTGGAGATGGCGAAGGATTTCGAGCTGCTCGTGCTGTACACCTCCACCCCCGGCTTCAACGTCGACGTCAAGATGGCGGAGATGATGAAGGACGCCAACCCGAGGCTCCAGGTCGCCTTCGTCGGACCCCCGGTCACCACCGAGCCGGACAAGACGCTGCGTCTGACCAGGGCCATCGATTTCGTGGTGCGCCGCGAGTTCGATCACCAGATTGCCGATTATGCAAAGGGCAAGCCGCTGGAGGAACTGCCCGGCGTCAGCTTCCGCAAGAACGGGCACATCGTCAACAACCCGGAGGGTCCGGCGATCGAGGACCTGGACGCCCTGCCTTGGGTCACCAAGGTATACAAGCGCGATCTCGACGTCACGCGCTACAACGTGCCGTTCCTGCTGAACCCGTTCATTTCGTTTTATACGTCGCGCGGCTGCCCGGCACTGTGCACCTTCTGCCTGTGGCCGCAGACACACTCCGGCCACCGCTGGCGGCTGCGGTCGGCGGACGACGTGGCCAACGAGGTGCGATACGCAAGGGAGCAGTTCCCCAACGTCAAGGAAATCTTCTTCGACGACGATACCTTCAACTACCGCAAGGAACGCACCATCGAGCTGTGCAAGAAGCTGAAGCCAATCGGGTTCACCTGGAGCTGCACCTCGCGCGTCACCACGGACTACGAAACCCTGAAGGCCATGAAGGAGGCCGGCTGCCGGCTGCTCATCGTGGGTTACGAATCGGGCGACCCGCAGATTCTCAAGAACATCAAGAAGGGCGCCACGGTGGAAATGGCGCAGCGCTTCACCGAAAACTGCAAGAAGCTCGGCCTCGTGGTGCACGGGGATTTCATCATCGGGCTGCCGGGCGAGACGCGTGAGTCGATCCGCAAGACCATCGATTTCGCGAAGCGGCTGGATACCGAAACCATCCAGGTTTCGATCGCGCATCCCTATCCCGGAACCGAGTTCTACGATTACGTCAAGAAGAACGGCCTGATTACCATCGATTCCATGACCGACGAGGCCGGGCACCAGTTGCCCAACGTGGTGTATCCCGGGCTGGACCGCGCCGAGCTGGTCGATTGGGTGGAGCGCTTTTACGGTGAGTACTTCTTCCGCCCGCGGGTGGTCTGGCGCATCGTGAAGAAGGCGGTGTTCAATGCCGACGAGCGCCGCAGGCTCACCAAGGAAGCGCGGGAATACATGGCGCTGCGCAGCAAGCGGAAGAAGTTTGTTGCCGAGCACAAGGCCGCTGCCAGTCCGGCCCACGCCGCCAGTTCAGGTGACTAGCCGGATATGAGCGCTCCCCCGCGCCTCAGGACCTGGCTCTGCACCGCGGTGGTAGTCCTCTCCAACGCATTCGGCGACTTCTTCATGAAACGCGGCCTGCCGGACAGCACCCGCTTGAGTACGCCGCTGGAGTATGTCACCATGCTCTTCCAGCCTTGGGTGACCCTCGGTGTAGTCCTGCTGGTTATCTGGCAGCTCTCGCGCATGACTTTGCTGAGTTGGGCCGACTTAAGTTACGTGCTGCCGGTTACCAGTGTGGGATATGTCCTGGTGGCGCTGATCGGCTGGGCCTTCCTGAACGAATCGATCTCGGTTACGCGATGGGCCGGCATTGTGCTGATCATGGCCGGGGTCGCCCTGGTCTCCGGCGGGAGCGCGCCTTCCACGGTGCACCGCCACAAGGCAAAATCATGAAGTGGCTGCTGGTGGCGCTGATGGTCGGCTCGACCACGGT
>DATJYJ010000527.1:0-2817 GCA_035578025.1 Verrucomicrobiia bacterium | reverse complement strand
GCGTCGCCGCCTGTCCAGTTATGGCGCAGGCCGGTCGGACCGGGCTGGTCGTCGTTCGCGGTCCACGGCGATCTCATCTACACCCAGGAGCAGCGCGGCCCAGACGAGGTTGTCGCCTGCTACCGCCTGACCACCGGCAAGCCGGTGTGGGCGCATCGCGACCCGGCCCGGTTCTATGAGTCGAATGGCGGGCCAGGGCCGCGCGGCACACCGACGCTCAGCAACGGCCGTGTGTACACATTTGGCGCCACGGGCATCGCGAATGCGCTCGACGCTCGCAGCGGTGCCGTCGTGTGGTCGCGCAACGCGGCGTCGGAGACCGGCGCGACAACTCCGGACTGGGGTTTCGCCAGCTCGCCGCTGGTGGTGGACGACACCGTGCTCGTGGCCGCCTCCGGCGATCTTGTCGCCTACGACGCCGCCACCGGTGCCCGGCGCTGGACCGGACCTGCTCGCGGCGTGAGCTATAGCTCGCCGCAACTGGCGACGATCGACGGGCTCAAGCAAGTGCTTCTCGTGAGCTCCGTCGGCCTGGCCAGCTTCGCGATCGCCGATGGCACGCTGCTCTGGGAGCACCCATGGAAAGGCTACCCCATCGTGCAGCCGGCCCTGACCGCGGACGGCAATGTCCTGATCAGCGTCACCGACAGCAGCGGCACACGCCGGCTTGCGCCCGCCCACGGCGCCGGCGGATGGTCCGTCGAGGAGCGCTGGACCTCGAACGGCTTGAAGCCCTACTTCAACGACTTCGTGGTTCACAAAGGCCACGCGTTCGGCTTCGACGGCAGTATCCTTTCGTGCATCGACCTCGCGGATGGAAAGCGCAAATGGAAGGGCGGACGGTATGGCAACGGACAGCTCGTGCTGCTCGCCGATCAGGACGTGCTGCTGGTGCTCTCGGAGCTGGGCGAGCTGGCGCTGGTGGCGGCGACCCCCGATCAGTTCACCGAGCTGGCGCGCTTCCCGGCGCTCGAGGGCAAGACATGGAACCATCCGGTGGTGGTCCGCGATGTGCTGCTGGTTCGCAACGGCGAGCAGATGGCGGCATTCCGTCTGGCGCCGGCGGGACAGTGAGGCACGAGGCTACGCTGTTCCGGCCGCACCTTCGCCTGCCGGCAGCAATTCGTTGCGATGAGAAAAGCAGAACTTGACGAAGGCTTCTTCCTTCACCGCCAGGTGGATCGGAAAGGGCAGCGCGGCATAGACCAGCTTGAACAGCTTCTCCATCTGTTCGTCATTCTGCGCGGCTGCCAGCGCTGCCGGACCGACCTTTTCCCGAAAGACCTGTTGGACCTTCGGCCAATTCTCTTCGATGGCGATCTGCGTTTTCTGATCGAGTGCGGCCTCGCCCGCCTGCCGGGCAGACTGCAGTTTCTGTTTCCAATCCATAATTCACCTCCTACGTACCGGCCTGTTGTTTCCGGGCCTTGAGCGCAATCCTTGCGGCGCGGGTGTTGATGTTCTGCAAAGCGGAAGCGGCTGCTTCCGCCAATTGGTCGTCTTCGTCGTTCAGGCATGCGATCAGCGCTTCTACCGCGGCAGCGTCCCGGTTCGCTCCCAAGGCTTGGACCGCTGCGCGGACCACATCCTCGTCGTCGTCACGGAGCCGCTCCGTCAAGCTCTTGACGACTTCCCCTCCACCGTGCCGCCCCAGGGCCTCCACGGCGTTCCAGCGGACACCCGCCTTTGGATCGCGCGACAATTCAATGAATAGCGGCACATCCGAGTCATCACCCATCGCGCCGACGAGACCGATCGCGCGACCTCTGACGCTGGCATTCGGATGGTGTGCAGCCGCACGCAGGGCGGGAAGGGCGCTCTTCTCAAAACTACGCACGGCCGATCCAATGAAAGACTTCACCATGCCCTCGGCATTGGCCCATGCCTCGATCAGGCCGGGAATCGCCTGGGGATCTCCGATAGCCTGGAGCCCTTCCGCCGCGGCCGCGCCCACCTGGTCATAGGAATCCGTCAGCGCTCGGATCAGAGCGGGAATGGAAGCGGCATCCTTAGTCTCTTTCAGGCACCAGGCTGCGGCGTTTCGAACGTCCCGCTCCGGATCGCTCGTCAAAGCGATCAAGTCCGGCACAACCGCTTTTCCGCCGCACTTTCCCAGGGCGGTCACCAATAGGCGGCGTTCGTCTCCCTGGGCGCCGGGCAGCGCCTGCCGCAGCGCTTCCACCGCCTCGGAAGACCCGGTTTCTCTCAAGGCCGCGATTGCCTCGCGGCGAAACTCCGTGTCGGGATCAGAGAGGCAGGCCGCAAGAGCAAGAACCGCGGCGCTGGATTGGAATGCCCCAAGCGCGGCCGCGGCACACACCCGCACTCGCCGGTCGTCACTGCGCAGCGCTTCCACGAGGCCCGGAACAGCCGATTCGCCGATCCTGGCGATCCTCCACGGTTCGACTTCCTGGTCTTTCCATCGCTGCGATTCGAGCAGCACGGGGACCGCACGGGCATCCTGAAAGCCGATCAACTGGACGGCGGCCTGCAATCGAACCTGCTGCGTCGGGTGGCGGAGGGCTTCGACCAGGGCATCGACTGCCGTGGGATGATTCATCTGGCCCAGGCTCTGGATAGCCGATTCCCTCTCTTTCGAGTCCACGCTGTCGAGAGACCGGGCCGCCTGCTGTACTGCTGGAGGGGCATCGCGGGGCACACGCACCGTGAAGGGACGCTCCGCGGCCGCGATCTCCTTGAGCGAAGTGATGAGGTCGTCCCATGGCTCGTGATCGCTGAAATCGAGAGCCTGTGTGGTGCTGAGCCGCGGGTGGAGCGCACCAAAGGACAGGCCCCGAAGCAGGGGGATCACCGGAA
>DATJYJ010000526.1:0-30514 GCA_035578025.1 Verrucomicrobiia bacterium | reverse complement strand
CTCTGGCAACCCGCGCTGGTGGCGCATCTTCCGCACCACTCATCCGCTTGGATTCTGTTACAGGCGGTGCTGTTCGCCGGTGCCGCCTGCCTGGCCGGCGGGCTGATCACGCTTTTGCTCTATAGCCTCGTTCTGAACGATCCGGATTACGTCCTGCAGGGACCGCTGCGCACTTCCACTGCGGCCATCTGGTTCGCACCCGCGGTGATTCTTTTTGCGCTGCGTTCGCCGGCGGCGATTGTCGCGGCACTGGTGTTTGTGATCAGCGCTACCAGAATCCTCTACGAGCAATTGCAGCCGAGTCTGGCGCCTGCTCCGCCGCCGCCGCGGGCGGAGTTATTCGACTTGTTTCAGATCCCCACGCCCTTCTTTTGGAGGCAGGTGGCGCCGTCAATGGCCGCGTCGCTCTGTGCGCAAACCGGCATCGCCGGAATCATGCTGCACCGCCCGGCACTGGCCGGGCTGGCCCTGGCGATGAGTGCGGCAACCCTGACCATTTTCGCGCTGAGTTCGCGCGCCGTGGAGCCAAAGCGTCCGGCGAGTCTGCCTCGCTCGATCCTGGGTTTGCTGTTGACGCTGGTGCTGGCGATCGGGTTGACTGTCGGAGGAATGATGCCGCGGTTCGCCGGACGAGGTTTTGGCTTCGGCGACGGCGGCACGGCGTCGGCGCCGCAGCCGTTCGGTGTGCCCTCACAACCTGCCGGTTCATCGCGTGAACCACCTCGCGGCCTGGCCGATGGCGGTTTCTTCGGGGTGATCCTCTGGCCGGAGCTGAAGCCGTACACCACTCTAATCGCACCGATGCCCCAGGGGCGGGGAGGGTTGGGAAACGCCGCTCCACCCCGGCCCTTGAGCATCCCGTTTTCCGGCGAATACTGGATGTTCCGCTGGCCGTTTGCCCACCCACCCGACAACTCTTTGGTAGAGCGAGGAAACCCGGCCGACCTGTCCTTCAGCACCACCGACCACCAGGCTCTCCAAATGGAAGCCCGCCACAAGATGGACCAGCCGATCGCCGTGGACTGCTGCCGCGCTTTTCAGATCGAAGTCCGGAACGCCGATCGCTATCCTGGCACGGTCGCCCTGGAACTCTACCTGGTGGATAGCCACGGCCCCCGCCAGTACCAGATGTGGGTAGGCCGGGCACCGGTGCTTTCGACACCCGATGTTTCGGGTGAAACGGTAACTCCAGTAGGCGAAACCCTCGAATTCGCGATGCCCCCGCATCCGCCCATCCAGGAATTCGACGAATTCCGCCTTGTTTTCAACCGCGACCGCCGGCGCGCCGACCGGAGCGCGAAACTCGCCATCGACCGCTTCATATTGGTACCGTACTAGAGGCTCTTAGTACTTTCGTTACTTATGGATCTTTTCGCTTATCTCGGCCCATGTGATACTGATGGCGTCCCGAGAGCTGTGTGCCCGGGTGCAGGAGAAGATCCGATTGGCCATGAGGGCGATTCACCGCATTCTGTTGCTAGTGCTGTTAGCCGGCATTCTTGCGAATGCGGTGGTCGCGGGAACAATCAGTTGCGACAGCTCGCCTGGCAATGTAATCGTGAACTGCGGGTTTGAGTCGAATGCAGGACCCGCCCCCGCAGATTGGGTAACGAACGCGGCCTTCGATGCTCACCTGGGGGTCTACAACTCAGTCGAGAACCAGATTTTCAATTCAGGCACGAACGCGCTGATGTTCGGGAATTTCGATAGCGATCCCCTGGGGCCCGCAGGGATTTCACAGGCCCTGAGCGGTGATGTCATCGGCGCGACTTACACGGTTACGTTCTACCTGTTCTACAATACGACGAGCTCGAATCTGGATCCGAATGCTTTCGTCAAAGCAACCATCAACGGAGTAACTCAGCTGACTATTCCCGGTGACGATGCCGCACCGATTCACGGCTTTGTACAGTACCAGTTCAACTTCACCGGGACGGGGGCGGACACGCTTGGTTTCCTCGCGCAGACCAACCCCTCAGAATGGTTCCTGGACGATGTGGTCGCAACCGATGCCCCACCCGTGCCGGAGCCTGCTCCGTGGGTGCTGACCAGCGGTGGCCTCCTCCTGGCGGGTCTGAGCAGAATCCGCCGCAAATAAGCCGCGGCCCTACGATTTCCCTTCGGTTTTCGGCGCCACCAGTCCCACCCGAGTGGGTTTGTTTCCCGCGGCAACCTTCATTACCTTGGCGACGAGCTGCAGCGATTCCACGGGCGATATGACTCGGGTGAGGGCGCGCTCGGAATCCAGTCCCGTCAACACGGCGAGCTTCCACGAAGGAAAATAGATCTCCAGCACGCGAATCCTGCCGCTGCTGCCCTCGAACCACACGGTCAGCTCTTCGTCCTCTTTGACCGCCTTCTGCATGGCGTGGATCTGCCCGAGTACGATGTTCCCCAGGTTTTCCGCCGGGGCCGGTTTCTCCGGCTTCTCCGCAGCCGAAAGAATCGCCTGCTGCGCAAGTTGCTTGGTGAGATCGGCGAGTGCCATCTGGTGTGATGTTAGCATGCGCGCGAGTGGGGCCCCTAGAAGCAGCGCCAATCGGGCCATTCGGTGGGTACCAGCACACGGTTCTCACCGCTGCGGGTAATACGAGCGGCGCCTGCGATCGGATGCCACCGCTTCAACACGGCGCGAACGTGAACACCACCACCCCCACCACGAACCAGATCACCGAGAACACCAACCCGTAGCCGAAGAAGCTGCGGAAGTCCACGCGCGCGATGCCCGCGATTACGACATACCAGAAGGGCGTGAGAAAGTTCCCCATGTGGTCGCCGACTCCCAGGGCCAGCATTCCGCGCGGTACAGAGACCCCCACCGCCATCGCGGTCTTCACGGTCACGAAGCCTTGCACTGTCCATTGGCCTCCGCTCGACGGGATGAAGCAGGCGAACACCGTGCCTGCGAGCGCGGTAATCAACGGGAACGTCGAAGTGCCGGAGATCGAAGCGGCCGCCAGCGTCGCCTTCTCCCCCACGTTGGTGTACTGGACCATGCCCGCCACGCCTGCGTACAGGTGATAGAGGACGATCACGGCCCAGCTCGCGCCGATGCCGGCCTGCACGCCCCGCGCGAACCGTTGCACGCTGCGGTAGAGCAGAAACGTGAGAAGCAGGAGCGTCACGTTGAGCGAGTTGATATCCAGGCTTGCCCTCCGCACCACGAAGTGGTAGCCCAGCCAGATGGCGAACATGCTGCAAAGGACCGCCGGCACTGCAACACTTCGCTCCAATCCTTCCGACAGGCTGCCTGCGCTCTCGCTCCTGGGAACAGGAGCTTGCACGGCCTTGGTCAATGCCAGAGACTCGGGGAATTGCGAGATCGCCCGGCAATTTCGCGGCATGAGCCAGCATGCAGCGATCATCGCCGCGCCGGCATAGACTGCCTCATGAATCAAGGCCGCGGGCGACCAGATGGTGGCCGATAGCGGAACGATCCCGATCACAGGCTGGAGGAAGTGTCCGGCCGAAGCCACCAGCAGAGGACCGCTGGACGAGATGCCGTACTGCCATACCGCTTGTGCCGCCGTAGTCACGCCCAGCAGAAACGGGAAGTCGATGGCGATTCCCCGGCGTTCCGCTTCCGACGCGCAGTAGATGGCGATCATCGGGCCCAGCGCATAGCCCAGCCCCCAGTACAGGTACGACGCCGTGCCGGCCCCGAGGAACGCGGTCACGATCACCTGGTTGCGTGAGCGCGGCAACCGCGCGAGCCCGCCGATGGCCCGCCGGAGAAACGGCGTCGCTGCCAGCGCCGAGCTCAACACGATGATCAGGGTCATCTGCATGGTGAACGGCAGGAGCATCCACAAGCCCTTGTAGTAGGCATCCGCCACCCGTTCCACCGTGTTTCCCAGGGCAAAAGCAACCAGGGTGACCGACAGCGTGAGAACCACACTGGCCGTGATCGCATCCGGCACCAACCCGGCGATCAGGTGAGAAAAACGCTCCAACCTCGTGCCGCCCTGCGAGTCGCCCATTTCGCCCCCCTGAATGCAGCCATTGATTATAGCCTTGAAGCCGGGGGCTTCGCGCGTGGCAAGACGATGTGCGGTGTTTGACTCTCAACCCGCGGTTTGAAACAATGAAGTCTCTACCACGTGTGCGGATGTGGCGGAATTGGCAGACGCGCTAGATTCAGGTTCTAGTGGGGGCAACTCCGTGGAGGTTCAAGTCCTCTCATCCGCACCAAAGTCCATGCGGCTGCGCGGCCCGCTCACTCCTGGCAGCTCAATAGTCCAGCTTCGATAGAAAACCGAAACTCTGCCGCAGACTATCCACCGGATTCCCAGGCGCCTGATCCTGCTCCACGAAGTAGCGCTCCACCTTCGCTGCTTCCGCCGCTTGCAGAATGGCCTTCCAGTCCAGCGTACCGTTGCCCACCTCTTTGAATGCGCTCCGCTCCACCGATTCTTTGTACAGCAGCGGCGTGCCCGCCTGCTTATCCTTCAGATGGACCAGCGGCACCCGCCCCGCGAGTTCGCGCAGCATGGCTGCCGGATCGTGCCCGGCCACGCTCACCCAGAAGCAATCCAGCTCAAATCCACATAGATTCTTGTCCAGCCGGTCCACCATGACCTGAAAACCGGTGGTCCCTTCCATCGGCTCGAACTCGAAGGCGTGGTTGTGGTAACAGAAGCGCAATCCGGCGGCGCGGCACTTCTCGCCGGCGCGATTCAGCTTGTCGGTGAGCACGCGGATCTTGTCCAGCCCCCCGCGTTCGGCCGGCGGCAGGTACGGGAAGACCGCGAATGCGAAGCCCCACTTCTTCGCCTGGTCGATGGCACGCGCCAGGTCGTCTTCCTTGCCGGCGTTCATGAGCGTGTTGTCGAGATGAATGCTGACCGGTTTCAGCCCCGAGCTTGCGACCGATGGCCAGATGCGGTCCAGTCCGGCGTAGGTCGCTTCGATCTCCGTGTATCCGATACTCTTGATCGCCGCCAATATGTCCGCGGGCTGTTTGGGCAGGATCTCGCGCACTGTGTAGAGCTGCACTCCGAGATTTCGGAGGCGGCTGGCGGAAAGCCGCGACCCGGCTAGCACGGCAGCCGCCGGCGCGGTGTGAAGGAACTGTCGCCTGGAAAGCATACCGTCATTCTAAGACCTACCCAGGCGACGTGCGCGGTCCGCATCGCGTCTCGGTGGGGGCCGGCAGACCCGCCACACTAAGTTTCTAGTGCCAGCGGTGCCAGCCGGGGCCCCCGATCACGACACCCACACCGAACCCCGGACCCCAGTATCCCGGATATCCGTAGTAATACGGGCTGTAGTAGGGGTAGGGATAAGGATAGGGGTAAGCCCCATAATAAGGCCCGGGCGCGTAAGCACCGGGGGCAGGCGCGGGTCTGGGCCGCGGCTGCATCACGCGCGACTGCACCGGCTGGTTGTAGTCTTCGGGCCCAGCGTAGCGGTAGGCATACGTTGCGCGTGTCGTGTCGACGACGACCGGTGCGTCGAGACGAAAAGTCAGGGCGGTCTCCGGATAAACAATCGTCGGGTGCCCGCGGGTCAGCAGGACGCCGATCAAGCCGGCTGCCGCGCCGGCGCCGGCGCCAATCGCCGCGCCTCGACCCCAATCGGCCATGGCGCCAATTGCCGCGCCCGTGGCAGTTGTAGCGCCTACCGCAGCGACATCGTTGCCCACACTGGTCGGGCCGTTACGGGTCGCCAGAGAGGACTGCACGTTAGCTTGCGTGCCGTCTGCCAGCGTAATTCCAGTCAATTGCAGGGAAAGGCGGCTAGTGCCTTCGACGCGGCCCGCCTTCTTGGCTTCCGCCACGCGTCCTACGACGTTCTGTCCGCGTTGGGCGACGACCACACCATCCACAACGATGGGCTGGTCCAGAGTGGCAGTAAAGAGGTCGCCCTGTTGATTCCGATCGCTGTTCAAACCTTGGCTCATGCGCACGGTGACGAAGGTACCCGGCTTAATGGTCAACTCCGGCGGAACTCCGTACGGCGGAGGAGACTGTCGCATAGCGGAGGGAGGGCGATCATTGGGCTGTTGCTGGGTGTTCCCCCAGCCATCTGCCGGCGGGCGCGCCACAGGCTGGGTGGGATCCTGGCCGGTGACCTGGGGTTGCTGAGCTGCTTCGGCGGGAGCCGGAGGTGGGTCGGACGCGCGGCGCCAGCCCCCAGACGACTGGTCCTGCGCCCACAGCATCACGGTTCCAGCGATCAGGGTTGTTGCCATCAGACGAATGCAAGTCATAAGCGTAGCCTCGTACTGCTCCTGCAAGCCGTATTGCACGCGCTATTCCACTGCTAAATGATTGATAAAGCTAGTTTACACAGATGCCGCCGATGGCCGGTTTGCACCTTGCTGGTGGTTTTCAGCCAGGGGCCCGGGCGCAGGGCTGCCGCGTGCTATCTTATGGAAGAACAGAAACTTGGGCAGGGCGCGGCGCAACTTGCGCGAACTCCGCAAAGATAGCTAAAATCAACGCGTTCACAAAAATCCCAGGAGGCATCATGGCAGTTGAGCAGAAGGTGAAGCAGATTATTGTCGAGCAACTGGGCGTCGATGAGAGCCAGGTAGATAATAACGCGTCGTTCGTCGACGATCTTGGCGCCGATTCGCTGGACATCGTGGAATTGGTCATGGCGTTCGAAGAGGCCTTCGAGCTCGAAATCCCCGACGAAGACGCAGAAAAAATCACCACGGTGAAGGACGCCATCGACTACATCGAAGGCAAAACCTCCAAGAAATAACTGCCGTCCGGGAGAAGATTATTGTCACGGAGAGTGGTAGTGACCGGCGTCGGATTGGTGACGCCGCTGGCGATTGGAACGGAACTGTCCTGGGATGCGCTGAAAGCTTCAAAATGCGGCATTGCAGCCATTACGCAGTTTGATGCCAGTGCGTTTTCCTGCCGCATTGCCGGAGAAGTCAAAGGTTTCGACCCCTCGTCGTACATCGAGAAAAAAGAGATCAAGAAGATGGGGCGATTTATCCAGTACGCCATCGCGGCGTCGGATTTCGCCCTAAGCGATTCCGGTCTCAAGGTCACGCCGGAGATTGCCGAAGAGGTAGGAGTCTATATCGGCAGCGGGATCGGCGGTTTCGAGGTGATCGAGCGCGAGCACCAGACGCTGCTCGAGCAGGGACCGCGGCGCATCTCGCCCTTTTTCATTCCCGCAACCATCGTGAACCTCGCCTCGGGACACGTCTCCATCCGCAGCGGCGCCAAGGGGCCGAATTCGGCTACCGCGACCGCCTGCACCACCAGCGCCCACTCGATCGGCGATTCCTTTCGCATCATCGAGCGCGGCGACGCTGTCGCGATGATTTGCGGCGGCACCGAAGCAGCGGTCACCCCGATGAGCATCGGCGGGTTCGCAGCCATGCGCGCGCTTTCCACACGCAACGACGAGCCGGAGCGGGCCTCCCGCCCGTGGGACAAAGACCGCGACGGATTCGTAGTCGGCGAAGGCGCGGGAATGCTGGTGCTGGAAGAATTGGAGTTCGCCCGCGCACGCGGCGCCAGGATCCTGGCGGAGATTGTCGGGTACGGGATGAGCGCGGATGCATTCCACGTCACCGCTCCGCCCGACGACGGCGACGGCGCCTACCGGGTGATGCGCAACGGGCTGAAGGACGCCGGCATTCAACCCGAGCAGATCGACTACGTCAACGCCCACGGCACGTCCACCGAAGTAGGCGACCGCGTGGAAACCGCGGCCATCAAGCGCGCGTTTGGCGATCACGCGTACAAGCTGGCGGTCAGTTCCACCAAGTCCATGACAGGCCATTTGCTGGGCGGCGCCGGGGGGCTCGAAGCCGGGATCACCGTGCTGGCCATTCGCGATCAGATCGCACCGCCGACCATCAACTACGAATGCCCCGACCCGGCGTGCGATCTGGACTATGTTCCCAACCATGCGCGCCCGATGAAAATCGACTACGCGCTTTCCAATAGCTTCGGTTTCGGCGGCACCAATGGCTGCCTGATCTTCAAGCGCTACCAGGAGTAGCTCCAACCCCATGAAAATCGTAGTTGCCATCAAGCAGGTCCCCGCACGCGATTCTCAATTGCGCATCGCTGCCTCGGGACGGTGGATTCAGGAAGACGACTTTACTTTCGAAATCAATGAGCCGGATGCCTACGCGCTGGAAGCCGGCTTGCAACTGAAGGAAAAGCACACAGGCGAGGTAGTGGTGATGTGCCTGGGTCCGGCGCGGGCTTCGCAGACCATCCGCGAGGCCCTGGCAAAAGGCGCCGACCGTGCCATCCACATCGAAGAGGAAGATCTCACCGGCCTCGATCCGCTGGCGGCCGCGCGCCTGATGGCGGCGGCGCTGAAAGCAGAAGCTCCGGACCTGGTGCTTACGGGGCTGCAGTCGGACGATCTCGGTTACGGGCAGACGGGTCCGATTCTGGCCGAGCTGCTCGGATTGCCGCACGCCACGATCATCATGGAAGTGGAGAAGCAGGACAGCGGCATTCGCGTGAAGCGGGAACTGGAGGACGGCTGGTTCCAGCACGTCGAGATGCCGCTGCCGGCGCTGCTCTCCATCCAGTCCGGCATCAGCAAGCTGCGCTATGCCACCTTGATGGGAATCAAGAAAGCCAAGACCAAAGAGGTGAAACGCCTGACCGCGGCCGACCTGGGCGGGGCTTCGGGGCCCAGCATTACGATCGACCGGGTCTACCTGCCCGAGCGCACGAAGCGGACGCAGTTGTTCGAAGGCAATCCGCAGGAAGCCGCGGCAAAGCTGGTGGAGAAACTCAAATTCGAGGCGCGAGTGCTATGAGCATCCTGGTGGTGATGGAACCACGCGGCGGCATGTCGCTGGAGACGCTCGCCGCCGGGCAGCAGATGGCCAGAGAGCTGGGCACGACGGTAGGCGCGGCGCTGGTCGGCGGAGACTCCGCGGAGCCGATTCCCGCCGCATTGGAAAAGGCTTATTCGGTCGAGCATGAGCTGCTGAAGCAGTACACTCCTGACGGGTACGTGTCGGCGCTTCGCCAGCTCATCGCGCTGGCAAGACCGACGTATGTCCTCTTCCCGCACACTTACCAGGTGCGCGACTTCCTTCCCAAGCTGGCGACCTCATTGGGAAAGGTCGCGGTCAGCGACGTGATCCACCACCGTGTGGAAAACGGCGCTCTGGTGCTGGTTCGCCAGCTTTTCCAGGGGAAGGTCAGCGCAGACGTGCGATTCCAAGGCGACGCCCCGAACTTCGCATCGCTGCAGGCGGGCGCCTATCGCGCGGATCAGGTGGCGGCAGGTTCGACGGCGCTGGAGAAATTCGTTCCCGCCCTGGCGGCGGGGGACATCCGTACCAAGCCGGGCGAGCGCTTTCGCGAATCGGCACGCGCGGTCGACCTGGGAGCAGCGGAGCTGATCGTTGCCGTTGGCCGCGGCATCAAGGAGGCCGACAACATTCCCCTGGTGCAGCAGCTCGCCGACACGATCGGCGCCGAGCTGGCGGCATCGCGGCCGATCTGCGATGCCGGATGGCTGCCAATGGAGCGCCAGGTGGGCAGCTCGGGCCAGACGGTCGGACCCAAGATGTACATGGCAGTCGGCATCTCGGGGGCGATCCAGCACCTCGTCGGGATGAAGGCCAGCCGCGTCGTGGTGGCGATCAACAAGGACGCCAACGCACCGATCTTCGAGGTGGCCGATTACGGGATCGTGGGCGATCTGTTTCAGGTGGTCCCTGCGCTGATCGAGGAGTTCAAGAAGACGCGATAGCTTTGCTATAGCTGGCGCCTACGCTACACCGCCGGAAGTTCATACCCCGCGCGATACCTCTTGGTCATCATCGCCTGCGCTTCCAGATCTCCTGGAAACGTTTCCGCCTTCGCGTCCCACTTTACCTTGCGGCCAAGCCGGTAGGCGATCACACCCACCAGACACGCGGAGACCGAGCGGTAGCCGATCTCCACATCGGCGACGGGGCGTTGCCTCGATCGGACGCATTCCAGAAAATTCCGGATGTGGGCTTCCTGGCAGCTCGGGTCGATGTGCAGCCCGGTCTCGCCCATCGCCTTGGTACGTGGCACAGGCGGCACACGCGCGTTGCGGTCGTAACCCGCCGGCCAGGCCACATTGCCGGTCTTCAGGAACGCGTCGATGCGGTCGAAGTCCTGGCCGAAGCGGGACTTGTTTTCGGGAATCACCTCCCAACTGCCGCGGTCGACCACCAGCGTGCCGTCGGCTCCGTAGAACGCGATCCCGTTGGGCCGACCTTCGAACCGTCGCGAATTGCCCTGGTGAACGGTGTAGCGCGCGATGAAGCCGGGGTACTCGAACGTGGTGGAGAGCGTGTCCGGAGTTTCGCAGTTGTCCAGCAGGCAATAGCGCCCGCCGGACGCGGTGGCGGCCCGCGGTCCGGCCACCTGCATCGCCCACTGGATGATGTCCATGTGGTGCGCGCCCCAGTCGGTCATCATGCCGCCCGAATAATCCCAATACCAGCGGTAGTTCCAGATGAAGCGGTTCCGGTTGTAGGGCACCTGGGGCGCGGCCCCGAGATACAGATCCCAATCGAGACCTTGCGGCGGTGCGCCGTCGGGCTGGCGGCCGGCGCCTTCCGGACCGTCCTGCCCGGTGTTCCAGCACTCGATGTGCGCCACCTTGCCGATATGAGCCTTCTGGATAAGCTCCACCACCTTTTGAAAATGCGGCGCGGATCGCTGCTGGCTGCCGGTCTGGAAGACGCGGTTGTATTTGCGCGCAGCCTTCACCATCGTCCGGCCTTCGTGCAGCGTGTGGCTGAGCGGCTTCTCGCAGAACACGTCCTTGCCGGCCTGGCAGGCGAGGATCGCCGCGGGCGCGTGCCAGTGGTCGGGCGTGGAGACGAAGACCGCGTCGATATCCCGGCGCTCCAGCAGCTTTCGAAAATCCTGATAGCCGACGGCCTTCCCCTGCGTGAAGGCCACGGCTTTCTCGACCAGAGGTTGATACACGTCCGCGACAGCGACGACCTGCGCGCCCGGGGTCCGCGAACAGATTTCGAGCTCGTACGTGCCGCGCGAGCCAAGGCCGACAAAGCCGAGCCGGACGGTGTCGCTTGCAGCCACAAGCGGAGTCGCCGCCGTCATCAGGAATTCTCTGCGTTGCATGGTTTTGTCTCCGCGGCGGGCCAGGAGGCCCGCGTTACTCCTTGATCCAGATATTGCGATAGGCCACGGGCCCGTGATCGCCCTGCAACATGATGGGGCCGCGCGGCGCATCGGCGATCTTCATGTGACTCACGGTCGGGCCGGGCAGTTCGACATTTTCCTGCACCAGAGTCTCGTTCAACAGTACCCGCAACACGCGAGGCTTCCCGGTCATCTTACCCGCCGCGTCAAATTGGCCGGCCTGGAACCAGACCCGCAGCGATTGCCATTCCCCGGGCGGGCGGCACGCATTCCGCATGGGAGCCGAGCCGCCGCCGTCTTCCCGCTCATACACTCCGCCGCAATCGCCGGGCGTCAGCGCGCCGTTGAAGCCGTAACTGTCGAAGATCTGGATCTCGTACAGGCCGTGAAGATAGACGCCTGAATTGGATGCCTTCGCCAGCATGAACTCCAGGTAGAGCTGGAAGCTGCCGAAGGCGGCGTCGCTCACGAGGTTCGCGGTCCTGCCGTCCTTGCCGTTGACGATGCGATCTCCGGCGCCCGGCCTGGCGTGCAGGCGCGCCGGCTCGAAGACGCGGCGCCACGTGACGGCGGGTGTGGTGAACCATTCGTGCGTGCCGCCCTTCTCGGCGTGCCATCCCGCGAGGTCGCGGCCGTTGAGCAGCGGCTTCCAGCCGGTCTCGTAAAGATACGGCGGGTCGCCGTGCATTTCGTCGTGATACAGATCCGGCAGGCGCTGCGCGAGAGCATACAACGCGCCAACTCCGCCGATGACCAGCAACCTCACCCAGAGCCCGATTCTATCGCTCCTCACGGCAGCGGCGGCTGCCGTTGGGCCTGCAGGTCGCGTTTTGAGGCGGGCCGACCGGCTGAAGCCGGTCCCACAGGCGGCCGAAACGGCGCATATCTTGGATTTTGGGGGGCCGAATCCAGGTTCGTTTTTTTGTGCTCGTCCTTTGTTTTCAACGACATGGTGGGTTCGTTTGGTAATCCGCAGTTGTTGGGTTCCGGGGAGTGGGGGCGGAGGGGACAGACTGGGATTCCGAACGGATGGTTGTGCGATGGGACTTTTGACAGCATGGCGTGTTTGGACGCCCCTCCTGGTATTTAGGATAGCGCAGTCCGGAATCGAGCGGGGAACGGGAAAGCGGCGCGGGAGACCGCCGCAAGCCTCATCCAGAGCCCGACTCTATCGCGCCTCTTCGGGCGGTGGCACGCGGACAAACGCACGGTACAGCAGGAGGTCGTAGACGATCTTCAGTCCGCCGGCAATGAAGAACGGCAGGTTGATCCACGCGGGCCGCCCGAACAGAATTCCCGCCAGCATCGGAGCGATCGCCGCTCCGGTAGTCCGCGCCACGCCGGTGACACCCGCGGCCGCGGAGCGCTCCTCAGGGCGGACAATCGCCATGGTGTAAGACTGGCGCGTAGGCACGTCCATCTGGCTGATGCTGAAGCGCAACAGCAGCACCGCGGTGGCGAGGGTGAGGTTCGGCATCAGCGGCACCAGGATCAACAGGATGTTCGAGGGCAGATGCGTGAACACCATGGTTCGTACGAGTCCGATTCGCGCCGCCAACCGCGAAGCAACCAGCGCGGAAAATCCGGCGAACAGATTCGCGCCGAAAAAGATGCCGCCCAGCGTTGCCGGCTGCACGCCAAACCTCAGGTAAAACCAGTAGGCCGCGAAGCTTTGGACCACAAATCCGCCGCCGAAGGCATCCAGCGCGAACAGACCGGAAAGCCGCAGCACCACGCCGCGGGATTCAGCGATGCCGAAGCGCGGCACCGGGGCGTGCGTGCGCTGCGCCTCCGCCCGAGCGGACACCCGCGTGAATAGAATCGCCAGAAGAATGCCGGCAGCCGCGTACAGTACGATCACCGCGCGATCGCTGGCGACCGGCGCCAACGCCGCCTTGCGCAGCGCCTGAACCAGCAGACCGGCGGAGAGCGATCCGGCGGCCGTGGCGACGGCACCGGTGAGCGTGTACCAGGCGAATACCTGGGTGCGGTACTCCGCGGGCACGATCTCGGAGAGGGCGGCCTGCTCGATCGGCAAAAAGGGTCCCACTTCGTTGCCGCTTGGGCTGACTACTCCGATCGTTCCAGCCAAAATCAGGAAGATGTAGTTCGACGTAACGGCGAAGGTCAGGCCGGCTCCGGCCATGAGAAAGGCACCAATGCAGAGCATCCGGCGGCGTCCGATCCGGTCGGCCCGCGTGGTCAGCCACAGCGAAACCACGGTGTCGCCAAGCAGGGTCATGCTCAGCAGCATCCCTGTCTGGGATTCGCGGAAGCCCAGGCCCGTAAGGTAGAAAACCAGGACAACCGAGAGCGCGCCGTAGGAGAAGAGGCGGATGAATCGGGCCAGGAAAAGCATCACCCCATCGCGGGTCAGCTTCGCGACCATCGGTCCGAGCGTAGCACGCCGGTTTTGGGCCTTGTCTCGTTATACTGAGGGTATCCTCCCCATCGGAACGCCGTTCCCATGACCCTGACGCGAACCCTCTCGCACGAATTCGACGCATCCGTCCGGCAGCGCGGATTGGCGTACTTCGCGCGGCGCCTGGTTCGCATCCGGCACGGCTCGGAGTCCGAGGTGGATGCGCGCGTGGCGGGCTCGCGCGATTACGACGTGATGCTCGAGTTCGACGGTAACGTGCTCAAGATGTCGTGCGACTGTGCGTACTTCGATTCCAGCGGACCGTGCAAGCATTTGTGGGCGACCATCCTGGCCGCGGAGACACACGGGCACCTGTCCGGGGTCGTGGGTGCGCTCAAACTCGTAGTGGAGTACGGTGCCGACGACTCCGAGTTCGAGCTGGATTATGCCGAGACGTACATTCCCCGGCGCAATCCGGTGCGGAGTGCTCCGGCGCCGAGGCCCCAACCGCCGCCGCCCCCGCCGGTGCCCGCCTGGCGCCGCCAGCTTGACGAAATGGCCAACCAGCCGGCACTGAACGGCGCGAGAGGCGCGGGTTTTCCGGAGAAGCGCCAGATCCTGTACCTGGTCAATGTTCCTTCCTCGCTCACAGCGGGCGGCCTGGTGCTATCCCTGGTCACGCGCGACCGGAAAGTCAATGGGGACTGGACGCGCATCGTGCCTCTGTCGATCAAGCGCGCGCAGGTTGCGGAACTGCCGCTGGCCGAGGATCGCGAAATCGTCGCCACTCTCGCCGGTGGAAAGCAATACTACGGCTGGGAGATGACGGACTTCGAGCCGGTTCCCAGCCAATGCCTGCTGCCCAAGACCCTGGCGCGCGGCCTTACCGAGGCGGCCGTCAAGACCGGCCGATGCCACATTCAACTGACCCACGACCAGGAGAACCTGCATCCGCTCGCCTGGGATGATGGCGGTGCGTGGCGGTTCTCCCTCGAAATGCGCCGCGATGGCGAACGCGGGTGGATGGTCTCGGGCTCGCTTCGCCGCGGCGATCAGCGCCTGGAACTCTCCGATGCGGCGCTCCTGACGCCGGCCGGGCTGGTTTTTACGCGGGACCGCGCGGCGCTGATGGCCGAGGATACTCCATATGAGTGGGTGCGCCATCTGCGGAGGTCGGGGCCGATCCAGGCGCCGCTGCGCGACGGCGAGTTGCTGCTGGCCGGACTGCTCAACTCGCCGCACCTGCCACCGCTCGATGTGCCTGAGGAACTTCGATTCGAAGAGGTCTGCATCGAACCGCGCCCCGGACTGCGCATCGGCGGAGACCGGTCGCTGGGCAGCTCGAAGCTGCGGGCGCATCTTTGCTTCGATTACAGCGGGCACATCGTGGCCTCCACCGACACATCCAGCGGCATCTATCAGCCGAAGGATCGCCGGCTGATTCGCCGCGATGCCGCGGCAGAAAAAGCAGCCGTGGAGCTGCTGTCGTCGCTGAACGTGAAGTTTCAGTCCGGCACTTACTACCAGAAGGAGCCCTGCTGGGAGATCGCGCCGACGAAGCTCCCGCGCATCGTTCACGCGCTGGTGGAAGCCGGGTGGCACCTCGAAGCAGAGGGCAAGATCTTCCGCAAGCCGGGCCCGTTCCGGATGGAAGTCTCGAGCGGAGTGGACTGGTTCGAGCTGCACGGCGAGATCTCCTACGGTGAGACAACGGCGCGTCTTCCGGAGCTGCTGGCGGCATTGCGCCGCGGCGACAACATAGTCCGGCTGGGCGACGGCACGTACGGGATGGTGCCCGAGGAACTGCTGGCTCGCATCGGTCCACTGGCCGGTTTGGGCGCGGCGCAGGAGGATCACATCCGGTTCCGCCGCAGCCAGGCCGGGCTGCTGGATGCTCTGCTCGCCACTCAGCCCGAGGCGCGCTTCGACGAAACCTTCGCACGAGTTCGCGACGAGATGCGTTCCTTCGAGGGCGTGTGCGCCGCGGAACAGCCCGCGGGCTTCGCCGGGCGGCTGCGCGACTATCAGCGCGAGGGTCTCGGCTGGATGCACTTTCTGCGCCGGTTCGGATTCGGCGGCTGCCTGGCGGACGATATGGGCGTGGGCAAGACCGCACAGGTGCTGGCCCTGCTCGAAACCCGGCGCGAGCTGCGCGCAGCCGGCCAGATCGCGCGGCCGTCGCTGGTGGTGGTCCCGAAATCGCTGGTCTTCAACTGGAAGCAGGAGGCGGCGCGGTTTACACCGCATCTGCGCGTACTGGATTACACCGGGCTGGCGCGCGAGATCGGCGATCTGTCCGCCTGCGATGCGGTTCTCACCACCTACGGCACCTTGCGCCGCGACGCCCTGCGGCTCAAGGAGATCGAGTTCGATTACGTCGTGTTGGACGAGGCCCAGGCGGTGAAGAACGCAGCAACCGAATCTTCCAAAGCGGTAAGGCTCCTGCGCGGCGATCATCGCCTGGCGCTCAGCGGCACGCCGGTCGAAAACCACCTGGGCGAGCTTTGGACTTTGTTCGAGTTTCTGAACCCCGGCATGCTGGGCGCGGCGAGCGTCTTCAAGCTCGCCGGCGGCAGCGCGCGCTTGCCCGGCGAAGAGACCCGCCAACTGCTGGCGCACGCCTTGCGGCCGTTCATTCTCCGCCGCACCAAGGACCAGGTCGCGCGCGAGCTGCCGCAAAAGACCGAACAGACCATCTATTGCGAAATGGAGCCCGCGCAGCGCAAGCTTTACGACGAGCTGCGCAGCCATTATCGCGATTCGCTGCTGAGCCGGATTGCCGCGCAGGGCATGGCGAAATCGAAGATCCAGGTGCTGGAAGCGCTGCTCCGTTTGCGGCAGGCGGCCTGCCATCCGGGTCTGCTGGACCAAAAGCGGACCGGAGAGCCGAGTGCCAAGCTGGACGTGCTGCTGGCCCAATTGCGCGAGGTTTTGGAGGAAGGCCACAAGGCCCTGGTGTTTTCGCAGTTCACCAGCCTGCTCAGCATTGTCCGCGCCCGCCTGGACGCGGAGACGGTCCCTTACGAGTATCTCGACGGCGCGACGCGCGACCGGCAGACCTGCGTGGAGAGATTTCAGACCGACGCCGATTGCCGCGTCTTCCTGGTGAGCCTCAAGGCCGGCGGGCTGGGACTGAATCTCACCGCGGCGGATTATGTCTTTCTCCTCGATCCCTGGTGGAATCCCGCGGTGGAGGCACAAGCGGTGGACCGCACCCATCGCATCGGCCAGACCCGCAACGTATTCGCCTACCGGCTGATCGCGCGGGACACGGTCGAGGAGAAGGTGCTGGAGCTGCAAACCAGCAAGCGCGATCTGGCAGCCGCGATCATCAATCAGGACAACAGCCTGATTCGCTCGCTCCAGCGGGAAGATCTGGAACTGCTATTGTCATAGCCCCGTGAGCTTTCCGCAAGGATGCGTGACACGGCGGGGAGTTAGTTGATAACTTCGCTCTTGCGCCCGGACGGGCGCAAGGAGGACCTGTGATGGGCAGAGCGGCGCCTGATATTCCCGACGGCATGCGCGTGCTTCACGGTCGTTTCGCACGATGGCGAAAGTCCCATACCGGTCGACTGCCAATCCCGGATCCATTGTGGGCAGCGGCTGCGGAGATGGCCAGAGAACACGGTGTATTTCGAACCGCCAAAGTTCTAAGTCTGGAATACGGTAAGCTCAAGCGCTTTGCCACGGCGTCGCATACGGGCCCGCGGAGAACGTCCAGAGTGTGCACCCCGCCCGCCGCATTCGTAGAATTACTGACGCCTGGAACGGGTGGAGCGGAATGTCTAATCGAGTTGGAAGGGCCGCGGGGTAAGATTCGCATCCAGTGGAAGGGGAGCACTGCTCCAGACCTGGCCGGACTCAGCCGGGGACTGTGGGAGTCGGTGTGATTCAAGTCGCGCCGCAGATGCGAATACTGGTCGCCATTGAGGCCGTCGACCTGAGGAAGGGCATTGATGGACTGGCGCAGCTGTGCCGAGAGAAATTGGGCGCCGATCCGTTTTCCGGGTGCCTGTTCATTTTTCGCAGCCGGCGGGCCTTCCTGGCCGAAAAGGATCGACTGTGGCCATGGTTGGGTGACACTCCGAAATGTCCGCCAAACGGGCTTAACCAAGGCAAAATACGATAACGTTTTTGGCCAGGCACGGAAGCCGACGAGATCGTGGATGAGGCGGCGACGAGGAAGCGCGTAAAGCAAAAAGCAGGGATACCACCTTTCAGACCGGTGGCCGCCGCTTGTGCCAAACTGTTGACTGTTCGTAGCCGTGGGCGAGCGCCAAAACTCTTGGCTCGCCGAAGTGCGGCCCGACGATCTGCAGTCCAATGGGGAGACCGGCCTTCGTAAAGCCGGACGGCACCGTTACAGCCGGAAGGCCGTACAAGTTAAACGGCATCACCAATTGCAGATTGAGAAGCCCGCGCGATTTCTTCGGTACGTCTTCGATGCTTTGGGGTGGGAGAAGTAACGTCGGCAAGACCAGCAGATCGATCTTAGAGAATATGCTTGATACTGCACGACGCGCGACGGCCATCTCATACTGGCTGCGGGAATACTCTCCAGCCGTCCTCCGACCTGCAGCCTCTAACGTTCGCCGCGTCTGTGGCTGATAGAGTTCGGGCGTCTTGGCCATGTAGGGCTGGTGCTCGGGATAGTACTCAGCTGACGTATCGATTCCGATTGTCAATCGGACAGGTGGTAACTCGATGTCGTGGGTTTCGGCAACGAGCTGACCCAAGACTCGCAGGGCCTCCGTAAACGCCGCTTCATGCTCTGCGTCAAGGCCGGCGGTGAACATCGCCCGAGGAACGCCGATCCGAAAGCGCCTCGTGTTCATCTTGAGAGCTTCCCTGTAGTTGGGCACCGCTTCATCTCGACTCATCGGATCGGCCGGGTCGTAACCCGCGATGGCTTGAAGGAGCAGCGCGGCATCAGAAACCGTCCGACAGATCGGCCCAACGCATGTGATCGACCACTCACAAGACAGGTTCCCGCGGAGACTCACGCGGCCATGCGTCGGCTTTAGCCCGACAGCACTACATCGCGCTGCTGGAATCCGGATCGATCCACCGGCATCATTTCCCACCGACCCGAAATCGAGCCCGGCCGCTGCTGCGACAGCCGACCCGCTAGAGGAGCCACCTGTCTGATATTCCAAGCTCCAAGGATTGTGCACAGGACCGAAGTAGCTGACGATTCCGGAACCGCCGCAGGCGAATTCGTCCAGATTATGTTTCCCCAGTATTACGGCCCCCGCTGCCTTCAGCCGACGCACTACTTCGGCATCGGCGTCCGGAACGCGATTCTCAAAGAGCTTGCTGGCCGCAGTCGTCCGCACTCCAGCAGTATCGAAAATATCCTTAATCCCGATCGGGATGCCGTGCAGCGGGCCGCTCCAAGGCTCGCCCTCGGCCGCGCGCGCTCGGGCCAATGCCTGCTCACCAATTACAGTGATATACGCATTCAGTGTTGGGTTAAGTCGCTCGATTCTTCGCAGACAAGCCTTGGTCAGTTCAACTGGTGATACGACCTTCTTTCGTACCTTCTCTGCGACGTCGCTAAGGCTTAACGTCGTTAGCTCAGCTTCGGATGCCGCGCTGAGGGCTGTTTGGGCAACGATACCCAGGCCGGCACCAACAAATTCGCGTCGGGTTTTTTCCATATCGTCAACCTCAAGCGCTGAAGCGTGAACATTATTTTACAGAAATCGTACCTGTAGGCCCGGGGCAGACGTCTTGCTCACGCAGGCTAGCCGAAACGACACATAGCCCCGCGCAACGCCTGGTTACCCAGCCGGCCCGGGCAACGACAATCGAGATCATCCTGGCGTGAATCTAAGCCTGCTGGGGGACGCCCGCTGTCCGGCGCCAGGCGGGGCGGAATTGCGCGAATGGAATCGGCGGGGGCGGAGGCGGAGTCGCGGTGATCCGGTCGATTTCTCCCGGCGCCGTCGCATCCAACGCCGCCGAGAGGCCCGCGAAAACGGAGAGCATGGATGTGTAGGCAATATAGTCGAACAGCACCGACACCGCGTAGACGATCAGGCAGTAGTTCAGCCCCATGGCACAGTATCCGATTCCTTGGAGCCGGGGATCGCCGCGCGTGCGCCGGTATAGCGCTCGAGTGCGCTTCAGTGAAAGAAAGATGATGGCGACGTAGGCGACGAGCGCCGGAACCCCGATCTCGCTGGAAACTTGCGTATAGCTGTTATGCGTGCCCTGCCAGGTTCCCATACGCTTACCGTTGGCCTTGGCATCGGAGTCCTCGGCAACCGGGAACATTCCCGGTCCGACACCGAACAGGGGGTGCTGGATCGTGAACTTGATGCTCTTTCGCAGCAGTTCCCGGCGAGTCTTGGTGGAGGAGGTCGCGCTGGATTCCAGGGCGGCATCATAGTCCTCGTCACTCGAGATCACGGCGGGCTCCGACTCCTCGGAAAAGGTGGTGTAGCGGCGGATCAACTTGCCCGGCATCGTGGCAATCAATATGGCCATCAGCAGAAAGCCGCCGATGATCAGCTTCAACCTGCCCATCAGGGACGCGCGCATGAAGACCACGAAGACCAGAGCGCCAAACGCAATCAGGGCGCCGCGAGATCCTGTCTTGCTGACCATCACGAGCATGAGCAACATCACGCCTGCCGCGAACGCTCTTTTCACCAGAGACTTCGTATCCAGCAGAACCATTCCCCAAAGCGGCATGCCGAGCAGAAGAGCCTGGGCCATCTCGTTCGGGTTCGAGAACTTGCCGTGCGGCAGAAACAACCGGCCGGTTTCCTCGGAGCTGCCCCAGAATACGGCGATCAAGGTAAGGACAAACAGTGCACTAGCCACGGTGTAGATCGCCCGCCGGCATTGCTGGTAATTCACGATCAATCCCGCGGTCGCCAGGAAGATCACGAAGCAGGGCAGCCATGCATCGATCAGAACATCCTTGCTGCCCCTGCGCCATACGCTGGTCGGGATGGCCAGGATGAACCATAACGTCAGAAATCCGAACGACCGGCCGATGTTGGATTTCAGCGCCACCAGAAACGCGCGGCTTAGTAACACCATCGCCAGAATGATGCGATAACTGATTCCTGGTATGTGCAAGTAAGACATCTTCACATCGAAGATGCGGCTGTAAATCAAGAAAAGGTATAGTAAGAGGAACACATACCCAAGCTGCTGGAAGGAGGTTACGGTTCCCGGATCCTGACCCGCCAGGATGGGGACCGGCGCCTGTTTTGGGACGGGCGCGGTCGCTTGGCGGAGCGGAACAATCATAGCACGGGCGAAAGAACCCGCCTTTCGATTCTAGCATCCCGCTTCAGCGTGCCGCGCCTTACTCTTGGCAGCCCAGGATTACTGCTAAGCGGCCATTACGGCCTGGTCCTCACCGGGGTGGAGCAACTGCTCCTCGGCTTGGAACCAATCGGTCTCCGGCGATCCCTCGGGACAACCTCGGGCCATCCAGAGTTCGTGAGCCAGAGCGGCGATTTCGCGCGAATTGGGGCGCGCCGTCTCCGGTCCCATGGCCCTGCCTGGCGATGCGGGCCGCATGGTCTGTTCGAGTTTCCTTTGCATATCGGTTCATCTCTCCTTGTTGTACCCGCGGCCAGCCGGTTGAGGTTGGATGGGGGGATCCGGCTGGCCGCGTCGCTCATGTCCTGCTTCTATCTGGAATGACGCGTGGCGCAAAGGAAATGCTGAGGGCCGCCAGGTTAAGTTCTGTAAAAGGCCAGTTCCTGGTCGATCCGGCCGATGGCCTCGAACTGTGCATCCCAGAACGATTGGGATTGCATCTGCTGGAGGTATGCGTGCGAGTAGCCGAAGTTGCACCAGACTTCTTCCTTGTAAGTGAAGAGCCGCTCTTTCTGTGCGCGCGGACGTACGTCGAGAATGTCCGCCGGATCACCGCCGCGGAATACCTCCCCGAACCAGGCATCCAGCCTGGCGACATCGACCGGCCCCCGCCGCGCCGCGAGATCGGCAAGCACCGAGGGGTAGCGGTCGAAGCCGTCGGTGGCAATCGTCACGACATTGTCTTCGGGACCGAGGCCGAGGTAGCGGGCCAGCCGGATGGCGCCCAGGATGTTGCAGACGCCGGAGATTCCGAACACGCCGGCGAATTGCGCACTCCACGGCTGGTGGCGCTCGATCAGTTCCAGGCCGACCACGCAATCGTCGTCGTGGACGCGCATCACGTAATCCGTGGTCAGCACGTTGTGGATGAGGGTGACCATCTTGTCGCCGATGCCTTCAATGCGGTGCGTGCCGCGCCCGTTGTCGAACAGCGTGGAGCACTCCTTGGGTTCGACCGCACAAACCGCGGCGTCAGCGAACTGCGCCTTGATCTCGTCGGCCGCGGCCAGCGTTCCGGCGGAACCGGGTGCGGAAACAAAGGCCGCGATGCGACCGTTGCCGTAGTCCTGCGCGGCTTCCAGGGCGCTGCGTCCAGTGACGTAGCGGTGAAAGCGGTAGTTCGGCAGCAGCTCGAATTGGGCGAGCACCTTGTACTTGGGGTCCTTCTTATAAAACTCGGTGCGCTCCAGAACGAGGATAACGTCGCTCTCCGAGCCGGGCGTGAGATCCAGTTGGCCGCCGTACTGCCGGATGCGCTGGTAGCGCTCCTTGCTCATGCCCTCCGGCATGATGACGATGGCGGGGTAGCCTTTGAGCCGCGAGATGTAGGCCACGCCGATTCCGAAGTTCCCGGTGGACGGGCCGATCGCGGTGTGGACGCCCGGCTCGATTTCGCCGGCGAGCTCGCCTTCCATGAGGGTGGTGTACGCGGGTCCCACCTTGTGGCTCCCCGAGGGGAAATGGCGGCCGGTGAGCACGATGATGTTGGCCGCGACGCCGGTGAGTTCCTTCGGCAGAACCACGTGCCGGATGCGCCGGTCGGGGCCGCGCCACGTGATGTTGAAGAGGTGGATCGGATCGAGCTCCCCGGCGGCGGCCCCGGCCTGCCGGCGAATGCCGGGCGGCTGCAGCTCCGGGTGGAGCATTTCGCGATAGGTGGGTCCGGGTACGGTGGCTTTCATAGTTTCTCTTTCAGAGTCTCTCCCAAAGGGCTTTGGCGCGCGCGGCAGCAAGCTCCGCCACCCGGCGTTCATCTACCGTCACGCAGCGTCCTTCACGCACGATCCAGCGCCCGTTGACCATGAGTGCAGCGACGGGCGCGTTCGCGATGCCGAACATCAGGTGGCCGGCAAGGTTCGCGGCATGGAGCGGAGCCGGCGGCTGGTAATCGAGCACCAGGAGGTCGGCTTTGGCGCCGGCTTCGATCACGCCGACAGATGCGCCCAGGATTTTTTGGACGATGTCGCGGTTGTGCGGAAAGGCGGCGGCGAAGGCTTCGTCGAACGCCACGCGCGGCGTGCGCGCGCGCAGCTTCTGCAGATGACAGGCGGTCTTGAATTCGTCCCACATGCGCGGCGAGAAGCCGTCGGAGCCGAGTCCGACACGCACGGAGCTCTGCGACAGGGCATGCAGATCCGCGATGCCCACGGCGTTGTTGCAGTTCGACTGCGGGTTGTGGACGACGTTGACGCCGCGCCGCGCGAGCATGGCGCGCTCCGCGGCAGTAACGTGGACGCAGTGCGCCGCGATAGATCGGTCATCCAGGATGCCGAGGCGGCAGAGGCGGCGCGCGGCTCCGCGGTCGCACCGGTCCTCGGCTACGTGGACGTGGAAGCCGGCGCGCAAAGACTGGTTGGCTTCCAGGCAGGCGCGCAGGGTGCGATCGCCGAGGGTGAACGAAGCATGCAAGCCGAACATGCCGCCGACCTGTGCGCCGGGGCGCACACGCTCCAGGAACCGGACATTTTCGCGAATGGCCTCCATTGCGGAGTGTTTGCCGTTGCGGTCGCTGGTTTCGTAGCAGGTGGCGCCGCGGAGACCGACGTCGTGGAAGGCGCGCTCGATGCAATCGAGGCTGCCCGGACAGGCGCCGGGGCTGGAGTGGTGGTCGATCAGGGTGCCGACGCCGCACTTCGCCGAATCGATCAGTCCGACCAGCGCGCTGTAGTAGATGTCTTCCTCGTTCAGGGCGCGGTCCAGGCGCCACCAGAGTTTCTTCAGGATCTCGGGGAAGTTGGCGGGCGCCGGACCCGGGATCGAAATGCCGCGAGCCAGGGAACTGTAGAGGTGGGTGTGGCAGTTGACAAGCGCGGGCATCACCAGGCGGCCCTGAAGGTCGCGGCCATCCGGGCGGGGCAGGCCGGAAACCTGCCCCACGCTTCCATCGGGTGCAATTTCGATGCTGCCGGAGTCGTAAATCCGGTTGTCGCCGTCGAGCGTGAGGATGCGCGCGTTGGTGAGGATCATGGCCGTACGATATGCGTTCCGGCGCGGCCGCAAAGGGCATCGGCCACGCGCTCGGTGGAAGTGATGATGCACTCGCGCCCGCCGCGTTCGACGAATTCGATCCCGGCCTCGATCTTGGGTCCCATCGACCCGGGCGGGAATTCGCCGGCCGCAAGGTACGCGCGCGCCTGCGCGGCGGTGATGCGATCGAGCCAGCGCCGATCGGGACGGCCGAAGCGGATCGCCGCGCGATCCACGGACGTCACGATGACGAGCCTCTCGGCGCGCAGGTTGCCGGCCAGAAGGCCGGAGGCGAGGTCCTTATCGACCACGCCCTCCACCCCGACCAGCCGATCGCCTTCCCAGGCCACGGGAATCCCGCCACCTCCGCAGGCGACGACGATCACGCCCGCGTTCAACAGGCACGCGATCGCATCTTCTTCGAGAATGCGCAGCGGATGCGGCGAGGCGACCACGCGGCGCCATTTCCCGGGCTCGATTTCGCGCATCTCCCAAGTCGGCTTCTCCCGGCGGACGCGCTCCGCTTCCGCCGCCGTGTAGTACGACCCGATGGGCTTGCTGGGGTGGCCCATGTCCGGATCGGCCTCGCTCACCAGCACCTGGGTGATCACGGTGACGGCGGTGCGCGCGATGCCTTCGCGGCGGAACAATTCGCAGGCGATGCGCTGGATCATGTAGCCCATGCCGCCCTGCGAATCGGAAACGCAGGTGTCCAGCGGCAGCCGGGGAACGCGCCGCTCGCTCTCTTCCACGCGGATCAGGATGTTGCCGATCTGCGGGCCGTTGCCGTGCGTGATCACGATGCGCGAATCGCCGCGGAACAGCGGCAGCAGGTGGACCAGCGTTTCGGTGGTGTGCTCGAACTGCTGCGGGATGGTTCCGGGCTCGCCCGGGCGCGTGATGGCATTGCCTCCGAGGGCGATCACCAGCGTTTCGGTCATGCGTACTCGATGTCGCGGTCGGCCATGGTTAGGGCCATGATGGCCTTGGCGGTGTGCAGGCGGTTTTCGGCCTCGTCGTAGACGACCGAATTCGGCCCGTCGATCACTTCGTCGGTAACCTCGTTGCCGCGGTCCGCGGGCAGCGGATGCATGTAGAGCACGTCCGGCCTGGCCAGCTTCATGCGCCCTGCATCGCAGATCCAGCTCGTGTACTGCCTGGCGATGCGCAGCGATTCGGCCGGATTCGCCCCCATGGTGTCGAGGCAGCCCCAGCTCTTGGGGATCACCACGTCGGCGTCGCGGAAGGCTTCGTCCATGTTATCGACCACCCGGAACTTGCCGCCGCAGCGCTCGGCATTCTCGCGGGCCGCCTGCATGGTCTCGGGCATCAGGTGGTACTCGGGCGGATGCGCCAGGGTCACGTCCATGCCGAAGCGGGGCATCAGCATGATCAGGCCCTGCGGCACCGAGAGCGGCTTGGCGTAGCTGGGCGCATAGGCCCACGCGACCGCAATCTTGAGCCCCCGCAGGTCCTTGCCGCGCTTTTCGCGGATGGTCATCAGATCGGCCAGCGTCTGGCACGGATGATCGACATCGCACTGCATGTTGATCACGGGTTTGTCGGCCCAGCGCGCGACCTCGCGCATGTAGGCGTTGCCTTCGCCGGGAATGAGATCGTGGCGGATGGCGATGCCGTGCCCGTAGCTGGAAAGGATGATGCCGGTATCTTTGGCGCTCTCGCCGTGAGAGACCTGCATGACATCGGCGGTCAGGAAATGAGCGTGGCCGCCGAGCTGCGTCATGCCGGCTTCGAACGAGTTGCGCGTGCGCGTCGACTTATCGAAGAACATGAGGAAGATGGTCTGGTCGGGCAGGTAGCGGTGCGGCACGCGCGCCTTGAACTTGCATTTGAGGTCGCCGGCGACGTCGAGCATGACGTCGAGCTCGGTGTTGGTCCACTCCTGGGTGGTGATCCAGTCTCTTCCGGCGAAGAGGGCTTTTTTCATGCGTTCTCCTGAATGACGCCGGCGTTGACGAAGTGCACGCGGCGGGGATCGCTGACGGCCTCGGCCAGCAGCTTGAGCTTGAGGTACGGCAGCATGTCGAGTGTGGTTTCGGTCTCGACGTGCCAATGAAGGGGTTGATTGTCGCTGAGACGGATCTGAACTTCGCAGCCGGTCTGCGCGAACCAGCCGTTGGAGGGGTCGAGGGCGAGGACGTAGGAGCGGCCATCGATTCTGCCGTAGATGGCCGCGCCATCGAAGAAGAACCCGTCTGGGCCCGCGGACTTCCCAAAACTCTCGAGGCTGCCGAAGAACCGCGGCTTGGCCTGAAAAGGCCCGCCGTCCTCGGGGCAGAAGATATCGCAGTTGCCGCATTCGTTGCACGCGTCCGCGTAGTTGGCGAACTGGCGGGCTTTCATCACGCGCAGGATGCCGCCCGGAATGCGGCGCATCGTGCCGGGAGTCAGCACGAAGTTGTCGTACTCGATCGCCAGAGGCGCCGTCTGGTAGCTGAAATTCGCGTCGTTAGGGCAGACCGGGACGCACTTGTCGCAAGTGATGCAGTCGTACATCCAAAGGTCGGAGCCGATCTTGCGCGGCACGCCGTGGTTGCGCTCCCACCGGTAGCGCGGATTGGCGGTGGCTTCTTCCACCAGGATCGGCGTGTTGAGCAGGCCGGCAGCGTGGACGTCGCCGCCAGCCGCTTCGGCCTGTCCGCGAAAGTGGAGCACGAAATCGGAAATTCGCGCGACGCCGAGGCGGCGCATCTCGGCGGCGAGGTTCTCGAGGTACCTGATGAGACGCGCATACCCGCCCGGCCGCAGCAGGTCGGTGCAGGTAGTGACGGGGACGAAGTTCATCGCCACCGCGGCGGCCATATTGTGCTGGTCGATCCCGCCCGAAAACGAAATCGGGATTGGCTGCGAGAGTTTGGCGCGAAACTCCCGCACCAGGTTCATCGCGAGCACGTGCAGCGGAGCGCCCGACATGTACATCTGCTCGTCCTGGAAGAACTGTTTGTGGTTCCGCACGACGAGCGTGTTGGTGAATTTCAGCGAAAGGCCGCGATTGTGCCGGCGCGCGACGGCCTGGAGGCTCGGGATCAGGTCGAGCGCCTCGTCGAATTGCAGGTCGTTGGCGAATGCCGGCGGGTGGAGCCGGATCTCGCGGTAGCCGAGCACGTCGTGAAGCAGGTGCCGGACGCGCTCCTCGCCCAGCAGCGTGGGGTTCAGTTTGATGCAGACGTGGCAGCCCATTTCGGCCAGCAGGAAGGTCACGATGCCTTCGATCTCGTTGGCCGGACAGCCGTGAAAAGTGGAGAGCGCGATGGTGTCACTGATGCGCGTGGCGAATGGCAGATCGCGATAACGGGCAAATTCCCCCGTGAGGCCCATGCGGAGCTCGTCGATCACCGGCCCGGCGCTCCGCATCGCCGCGATCCAGGAGCGCACGCGCGGCGAGCGGATGCCCTCCAGGTTGTACCCCACGCTCATGTCGAAGACCGTGTCCCCGGGGATGCCCTCGCCCAGAATGCCGGAGGCGCGCAGGATTTCGAGCAACATGCCGGCCTTGACGTATTCGCGGAGCGACTGCTCGAGCTTCAGCTCCTGCGACCACTCGACGTTGTAGCCGACGTTGGCGGCGTCGATGCACGGGCGCGGGATCTTCAGCTCGTCCAGGATCTGCACCGTCTTCAGCTCGATGATGCGCGAGCCGCCCAACCAGGCGAGCGCAATGTTCTGCGCAAGCTGCCCGTGCGGTCCGGCGGCGGGCCCGAGCGGCGTGGACGCGCGGTGTCCGTGGAAATCGACCGAGAGATCCAGGCCAGGGAATCCGCGGAAGAACCTGCCCGTGGGCAGATCGAAGATCTTGTTTTCCCGTTCGAACTCGAGGAACGCGCGGCGCAACAGCAGCGGCAGCGGGATCGGAACCAGCTCAGCCATTGCCGTTCTGGATGGTCGCCGTGTAGACCAGCGGAAATGCCGCGTAGAACTGCGCGGCGTCCACCAGGTGCCGGATGGGCACGCGCTCGATCACCGAGTGCGCGACTTCCTCTTCGCCCGGACCGAACCCGATGGTCGGCACGCCCATCAGTCCCATGGACGCAACGCCGTTGGTAGAGAAGGTCCACTTGTCCACCACCGGCTCCTTGTCCCACAGGCCGCGGAACGTGGACACGGCCGCCCGGGCCAGCGGGTGCGATTCCTCCAGCACCCACGTCGGATAGTACTTCTCCATCGGGTAGCGCAGGCCGGTGTAACTGGGCACATCGTAGGTGAGGATTTCGATTTCGGCGTCTTCGGCGCCGGCCAGCGCGCGAACTTCGGCCACCGCGCTCTCCCTGGTCTCGCCGGCGGTGAGGCGCCGATCCAGATGGACCGAGCACGCGCCCGGCACCGCGCACAGCGACGGCGACAGCGAGCGGATCCCGGTCACGGCGATCGTGCCCTTGCCCAGGAACGCATCGTGCTTCAGCCGCTGGTTGAGGCGCTCCACCTCCTGTATCAGGCGGCTCATCTTGTAGATCGGGTTATCGCCGCGCTCCGGCGCGCTCGCGTGGCACGACTTGCCGCGCAGGTGAACCTCGATCTCCATGCGGCCGCGATGTCCGCGGTAGATGCCCAGTTTGCTCGGCTCGGTGATGACCACGCAATCGGGCCGGATGCCGTCTTCCTTGAGGATGTAAAGCCAGCAGAGCCCGTCGCAGTCCTCCTCCTGAACGCTTCCCACCACCCACAGCGTGTAATCGCCGAGCAGGTTCAGCTCCTGGATCATCTTGCCCGCGTACACCATGCTGGCCATGCCGGCGCGCTGATCACACGCGCCGCGCCCGAAGATGTAGCCATCTTCGACCTTACCCTGATACGGATCCCAGGCCCATTCCTTGGGGTCGCCTACGCCCACCGTGTCGGTGTGCGAATCCATGGCGATCACCGTTTTGCCGGAACCGATGCGACCCAGGATGTTGCCCATGGGGTCGATGCGGATTTCGTCGAACCCGGCCTTTTCCATTTCCTGGCGGATGCGGTCGATGACCGGACCCTCCTGGCAGCTCTCGGCCGGGATGCGGACCAGGTCCCGCAGGAAGGCAACAATGTCTGGTTCGTAGACCTGGGCCAGCTTCGCCAGTTTTTCCCGATTCACGATTTCAGCAGATATGGTGTTCATCTGGTCAACACGGCCTCCTCTGTCACTTCCGGCGCCCCGGCCTTCGCCCGCAGCGCGTCCAGCACATCCTCCGGCCGGATGGGCAGCTTGCGAATGCGCACGCCCACCGCGTGGAAAATGGCGTTGGCGATCGCCGGAGCCGGCCCGTTGATCGGCACCTCCGAGATCGATTTCGCGCCGTAAGGGCCGAGCGGCTCGTCGGTCTGCACCAGGATGGTGGTGAGCTTCGGCATATCCTTCGCGCTGAAAATTTTGTAGTCGAGGAAATTGGGATTCACCGGCCGCCCGGCGTCGTCGAGCACCAGCTCTTCGGTGAGCACATAGCCGAGTCCCTGCGTCACCGCGCCTTCCACCTGCCCCTCGGCTTGCATCGGGTTGATCGCCGCCCCGGGATCGACCGCCGTGGCCAGGTGCAGCACTTGCACCTGCCCGGTTTCGGTGTCCACCTCGACTTCGGCGAACGTGGCGCAGAACGGCGGCGGGCTGTCGGTATTGAAGTGCGACGCACCGTCCATGATCTGCACCTTCTCCTTATACAGCGCGTGCATCGCGAGATCTGTCATTCCGATCGATTTGCGCGGCTCGCTGGTGGTGAAGATTTCGTTGTTGGCGCAATCCAGGCTTTCCAGCGGCGTCTCGAGCAGCTTCGACGCGAGCTCCAAGACCTGCGCGCGCACTTTCTCGGCGGCCTTCTTGACCGCGCCGCCGGAGATGATGGTGGTGCTGGAGGCATAGGCCCCGACGTCGAACGGCGTGGTGTCGGTATCGCCCGAAGTGATGACGATCTTGTCGAGAGTGACGCCGAGAGTCTGCGCGGCGATCTGGGAGAGCACGGTGTCCGCACCCGCTCCCACGTCCGACGCGCCGGCCTGCAGGTAGAACGAGCCATCCTCGTTCATCTTCAGAAAAGCCGAGGCCCAGTCGATGCCGGCGATCCCGCTGCCCTGCATGGTACACGCCATGCCGACGCCGCGCCGCCTGGCCTGGTGCCCGTTTCCGGACGGCGCGCGTTTCCTGGTCCAGCCGATGGCGGCCGCGGCCCGCTCCATGCACTCCGGCATCCCGCAACTGCGGATCACGCGCGGCAATCCCTCGCGGCCCTCGCCGAGCTGCGCCGACAGACGATCCACGTCGCCGAGCCGGATCACGTTGCGGCGGTGGAACTCCAGCGGGTCGATGCCGAGCTCGGCGGCGATCTCGTCCACCAGCGTTTCCTGCGCGAAGAATCCCTGCGGGCAGCCGTACCCGCGGAACGCCCCGGCCACCGGCGCGTTGGTGTAGACCACGTGGCACTCGAAACGCATGTTGTCGGTGCGGTAGAGCGGCAGCACCTTGCTGCCGGTGTTGCCCTGCACCGTGGTGGAATGGCTACCGTAGGCACCGGTGGTGGCCAGCACCGTGAGCTGGCTGGCTACGACGGTGCCGTCGCGTTTGGCGCCGATCTTCATCCGCAGGATCTGCGGGTGGCGGCTGCGCGCCATGTAAAACTCTTCCTCGCGCGTGTACTCGATCTTCACCGGCCGCCGCGCGGCCAGCGTCAGCGCGCCGCAGATGTCTTCCAGCAGCATCTCCTGCTTGCCGCCAAACCCGCCGCCGATGCGCGGCTTGATCACGTGCACGCGGCTTACC
>DATJYJ010000525.1:0-15531 GCA_035578025.1 Verrucomicrobiia bacterium | reverse complement strand
GGCCGGGCTCTCGCGGCCCATCTGCGCCGAAAGCGCCGCCATCTCCGCGCGCGCCTGCCCCACATCGACACCGCTTCTCCGCCGCCCCAGCACCACCAGGGAGCGCTGTTTGCGCTCCTGCCGCTTCGACTCGAAGTTGTTGGGCACAAACAGATCGGGCTGCACGTTGATGGCGCTGTTGACGATGCGATAGTCCGGCGGCAGAATGCCGACGATCGTCGCCGCGTGCCCATCCAGCTCTACCTTCGAGCCCACCACCGACTCCGCGCCGCCGAACGCCGAGCGCCACAGCGAATAACTGAGCATCGCCACCTGGTCACGTCCCGGCACGTCCTCGCCCTTGGCGAACGTCCGGCCGCGATACGCCTGCACGCCCGCCACATCGAAAAAGTTGGCGGTCACTTCGTGCGTCAACGGGGTTAACGGCTGATCCAGCGCGGTGAGCGTGCGATTGGTGTTGAAGTACGCCGCCATATCCTGGAAACTGCGATTTCGTTCTTTCCAGTCGAAGTAGTCGGCCGGCGCCGAAAATGCCTTCCGGTTGCCCCCGAACCGGCTGAAGTCCGACCAGATCACCGCCAGCCGGTCCGGCTCGCGATACGGCAGCGGGTTCAGCAGAATCCCGTCGATCAGGCTGAAGATCGCCGTCGTTGCCCCGATTCCCAGCGCCACGATCCACACCCCCAGCAGGCTGAATCCCCAATTGCGGCGCAAGAGCCGGCACCCGTAGACAGCATCACGAAGCAAATCGCGCATGAGTCCATGGACGCCGCCCCGCTGGAATCGTGAGGATGGCTTTACATCACGCTCCTGTCGCTCAAAGCACGCGGCGCAATGCCCTCTCCGGCGAACAAAAGGCGGTCACGCCCACTACTCCCGAAATACACGCGGCACCAAATACACTTCCACGATCCGTCGATTCCCGCCCCCTTCCTCCCTGCTATCGTGGTCGCGGGAGAGCATCGCATGTCCTACACCACCTTCGCTACAGCGTCCGCGTCCATCCCGGCCTCATGCCGGCGCAATGACAGTGGAGTGCCAAACGAACCCAAATTGTGCTTTGTTTTCAACAAAACTCGCCTTGACCAACCCACCAGCGAACCCGGCGGAGCCCGCGCCCGCCCACCCTCCGCCTCCCCAACCCAATCCTTGACACCCGCTCGGAAAGACACATAACATATGCTGGTGCAAGCGATTACAGGTCTCCCCGCGCTGCTCCTTCAGAGCAAGCTCCTCACCCTTTCCCCGGTCGACCTCGTTATCATCGCCGTCTACTTCGTCGCCGTCCTGGGAATCGGTTTCTACCTCAAGAAATTCACGCAGACCGGTGAGGACTTCTTCCTCGCCGGCCGCGAAATGACCGCTTGGATCGCTGGCCTCAGCTTCCTCGCGGCCAACCTCGGCTCGCTCGAGCTCATGGGCTGGGCCGCGTCCGCCTATCAGTACGGCATCCTCGCCACCCACTGGTATTGGATCGGGGCCATCCCCGCGATGATCTTCCTCGCCATCGTGATGATCCCGTTCTATTACATCTCCAAGACACACTCCGTCCCTGGCTACCTCAAACTGCGCTACGGCGAACCCGCGCGCGCCCTCAGCGCCATCAGCTTCGGCTTCATGACCGTCCTGATGAGCGGCATCAACATGTACTCCATGGCGCTTGTGATGAAAGTCGTGCTCGGATGGGACATCCACGTCAGCATCTGGATTTCCTCGCTCACGGTCGCCATCTACGTCGGCCTCGGCGGCCTGCTCAGCGCCATCTTCAATGAGGTCCTCCAGTTCGTCCTCATCTGGCTGGGCGCGCTGCTCATCTCCATCATCGGCCTCATCGAAGCCGGCGGCTGGAGCGGCATGGTCGCCAAAATCCACTCCAACTTCCCCAACCAGGATTTCACCCACCTCTGGAGCACCCTCGGCAGCTTCGGCGATAACCCCATGGGCATCAACTGGGTCGGCATCGTCTTCGGCCTCGGCGCGGTGCTCTCCATGGGCTATTGGACCACCGACTTCCTCGTCGTTCAGCGCGTCATCTCCGCCAAGGATCTGCGCGCCGCCAAGCTCGCGCCTATCATCGGCGCCGCCTTCAAAATGTGCGTCCCGTTCATCGTCATCCTGCCCGGACTCCTCGGCCTCGCCGTCCTCGATGGGCCGGGTCATCACTTCCTGGTCGGCGAAAGCGAAGCCGTCGCCACCGGCGGCCACAGCTACAACGAAGTGCTGCCCATCATGCTGGCGCGCTATTGCGGCCCCGGACTGCTCGGCCTCGGCATCACCGCCCTCATCGCCGGTTTCATGAGCGGCATGGCCGGCAACGTCAGCGCCTTCGCCACCGTCTGGACCTACGACATCTACCGCGCCATTTTCAAAAAGGATGCCACCGACGCCCACTACGTCAGCGTCGGCCGCTGGTGCACCATCCTCGGCGTGCTCGTCAGCATCGGCACCGCCTACCTCGTCATGCAGTTCGCCAGCATCATGGATTACGTCCAGGCCCTCTTTAGCTTCTTCATCGCCCCGCTGTTCGGCACCGTGCTCCTCGGCATGCTCTGGAAGCGCGCCACGCCCGCCGGCGGATTCTGGGGCCTCATGGCCGGCACCGGAAGCAGCATCGCCATGTACCTCTGGGTAAAGATCGATCACAGCGCCCTGCAATACGTCGCCCTCTCCAGCCAGGCCAAGGACATGGCGGAAAACATGTTCCGTGCCCTGTGGAGCGGCATCGCCTGCGTCCTGGTCACCGTCATTGTCAGCCTGGCCACCACGCCCAAGCCCGAATCCGAGTTAGTCGGACTCGTCTACGGCGCGACCGACATCCCCAGCGAAGGCCACCTTCCCGTGTATCAGCGGCCCGCCTTCTGGGCCTGTGTAGTGGGAGCCGTGTTCGTCGTCTTGAACATCATCTTCTGGTAACGCGACCCTCCCGGGTCGCACTTTTGGACTCTTGAAAAGGGATTATCGAATGAAGCCTGTCACATTTGGAATGATTGTGGGCAACCGGGGATTCTTCCCCGATCACCTCGCCAAAAGCGGACGCGAGGAAATGATCGCCGCCATTACGAAGGCCGGTTTCGGCGTGGTCGCGGTCGGCCCGGAGGAGACCAAGTACGGCGCCATCGAAACCCGCACGGAAGCGGCGCGCTGCGCGGACCTGTTCAAGGCCCACCGCAACCAGATCGACGGCATCGTGGTCACCCTTCCCAACTTCGGCGACGAGCGCGCCATCGCCGATTGCCTCCGCATGGCCGATCTCGACGTGCCCGTGCTCGTGCAGGCCACGCCCGATACCCCCGGCCGCATGACCATCCGCGACCGCCGCGACAGCTTCTGCGGCAAAATGAGCGCCTGCAACAACCTCAAGCAGTACGGCATCCCCTACTCGCTCACCTCGCTGCACACCGAGACGCCGGACTCCGAGACCTTCGCCAAAGACCTCGCCTGGTTCGCCGCCGTCTGCCGCGTCGTCAAGGGCCTCCGCCGCCTGCGCATCGGCGCCATCGGTGCCCGCCCCGCCGCTTTCAACACCGTCCGCTACAGCGAGAAACTCCTCGAGCTCAGCGGCATCTCCATCGAGCCCATCGACCTCTCCGAAGTCCTCGGCCGCATCGACCGCATGAAGGACTCCGACGCCCAACCCAAGCTCGACGCCATCAAAAAGTACGTCACCACCGACAGCGTCCCCGCCGGCGCCCTCCTGAAAATGGCCAAGCTCGGCACCGTCATCGACCAGTGGATGCTGCAGACCCAGGTCGCCATCAGCGCCATCCAGTGCTGGACCTCGCTCGAAGAGTTCTTCGGCGTCGTCCCCTGCACCATCATGAGCATGATGAGCGAGAACCTGATGTCCAGCGCCTGCGAGGTCGATATCTGCGGCGTGGTCGGCATGCACGCCCTGCAGCTTGCCAGCGGCACTCCCAGCGCACTGCTCGATTGGAACAACAACTACGGCGACGACCCCGATAAGGCTGTCTGCTTCCACTGCAGCAACCTGCCCAAGCACTTCTTCAAATCCGCCCGCATGGATTTCCAGGAAATCATCGCCGGCACCGTGGGCCGCGAAAACACCTACGGCACCTGCGTCGGTCTCGTCAAGCCCGGCCCCATGAGCTACGCCCGCTTCTCCACCAACGACCGCGAAGGCTCCATCGACGGCTACGTGGGTGAGGGCGAGTTCACCGACGATCCCCTCGACACCTTCGGCGGCGCCGGTGTTGTCAGGATCCCGCGCCTGCAAAAACTCCTGCGCATGATTTGCGAGCACGGCTTCGAGCACCATGTCGCCGCGAATCTCTCGCAAGTCGCCGGCGCCGTCCACGAAGCCACGTCCCGCTACCTCGGCTGGAGGACCCTGAATGTGGGACAGGCTTGAGCCTGTCCAGTTGCGGAGCAACTTTTTATGAGCGTTGTAGCCGGAGTCGATTTCGGAACCCTAAACGTCCGGGTCTCTATCTTTGACAGTACCCGCGGCCGCTTGGGCGCAGCCCAGGCCGACTACCCCCTCCACCGCAAGAAAGAGGATCCCGACCACGCCACCCAATCCCACGCCGACCACATGGCCGCGCTCGCTCTGGCCACCCGCCGCGCCATCGAAAACGCCGGCATCGACGGCCAGGCCATCGAGGCCATCGCGCTCGATACCACCGGTTCCAGCGTCGTCCCGGTCGACGCGCGGCTTCAGCCCCTCGACGACTACTACCTCTGGTGCGACCACCGGGCCTGGCGTGAGGCGTCTCAGATCACCGAAGCTGCGCACACCGCCAAACTCCCGGCCATCGACTGGTGCGGCGGCGTCTACTCCAGCGAGTGGGGCTTCTCCAAGCTGCTCCACTGGCTCCGCAACAACCCCGACAAGCGCCCCCAATTTGCCACCGCGCTCGAGCACTGCGACATGGTCGCCGCCGTCCTCTGCGGCATCTCCGATCCCTCGCAGGTGTCCCGCAGCATCTGCGCCATGGGCCACAAGTGGATGTGGAACGCCGCGCTCGGCGGCCTCCCGCCCGACTCGTTCCTCGCCACCGTCGATCCCGCTCTCGCCGGAGTCCGCACTCAGCTCGACGGCCGCTACGAGACCAGCGACAAGATTGCCGGCCATCTCACTCCCGAGTGGGCCGAAAAGCTCGGCCTCCGCGCCGGCATTCCCATTCCCGTCGGCGCCTTCGACGCCCACTGGGACGCCATCGGCGCCGGCGTCCGCATGGGCGACGTCGTCAACGTCGTCGGCACCTCCACCTGCATCATGGCCATCAGCGACAAGCCCACCCTGATCCCCGGAGTGTGCGGCGTGGTGCAGGGCTCCATCCATCCGCAGTACACCGGCATCGAGGCCGGCCTCTCCGCCACCGGCGATATCTTCGACGCCATCGCCCGCCGCGCCGGCACCACCGTGGCCGAGCTTTCCAGGGGCCTGGAACACTACCGCGCCGGCGAGACCGGCCTCCTCCGCCTTACCTGGGACAATGGCGACCGCACCGTCCTGGTGAACCCCGAGCTCAGCGGCATCACGCTCGGCTGGCGCCTCACCACCACCGCGCAGGACGAGCTCTTCGCCGCCATCGAAGGCACCGCCTTCCACACCCGCGTCATCCTCGAGCGCATGGAGGAGCATGGCGTCCCCGTCCACCGCATCATCAACGGCGGCGGCATCCCGCAGAAGAACGCCGTGCTCAACCAGGTCTACGCCAACGTGATGGGCAAGCCCATCCTCGTTCCTAAAGGCGAAGTGACCAGCCTCGGTTCTGCTATCTTCGCGTTCATGGCCGCAGGCGCCTTCCGCACCATCGAAGAAGCACAGGACCGCCTCTGCCCCGGCTTCAACGTAATCGACCCGCGGCCCGCCGAGGCCGAAACTTCCGCCCGGCTTTTTCACCTCTACCGAACGCTATACTTTGCCTTCGGCGAAGGGCAGGAGCTGCCCGAGCTTCGCCGCATCGCCGCCGCCTCCCGAGGAGCCAAACATGCTTGAAGCCGTGCGCGCCGAAGTCCTGGAGGCCAACCTCGAGCTGGTCCGCCGCGGCCTGGTCATCTACACCTTCGGCAACGCCAGCGCCGTCGACCGCGCCACCGGCCTCTGCGTGATCAAACCCAGCGGCGTGCCGTATGAAAACATGACCGCCGCCGACATGGTGATCACGGATCTTCAAGGCAACCTCGTCGAAGGCAAGCTCCGCCCCTCGAGCGACCTTCCCACCCACGTCGCCCTCTATCGCGCCTACCCGTCGATCGGCGGTGTCGTCCACACCCACTCCCGCCATGCGACCGCCTGGGCGCAGGCGCAGCGCGAGATCCCCTGTTTCGGCACCACCCACGCCGACTACTTCCACGGCCCCATCCCCGTCACTGGGCCCCTTACCCCCGAAGAGATCGAAGGCGACTACGAAGGCAACACCGGCGCCGCGATCATCCGCCGCCTCGGCAACCTGGACCCGCTGGCCTGCCCCGGATGCCTGGTGTCCGGCCACGCGCCCTTTACCTGGGGCGCCACTGTGGCCAAAGCCGCCCAGATGGCGGTGATCGTCGAAGAGATCGCGGCCATGGCCTGGGAAACCGTCACCATCAACCCGAACGCCACCCCCATCCACGAAGCCCAGCGCGACAAGCACCACTTCCGCAAACACGGCCCTGGAGCGTACTACGGCCAAAAATAGCCATCATCGTAACTCAATTTTCACCGCTCAAGGTGCTATCCTCTCACGATAGGAGAAATATTGCATGCTTCGAACGACCGCTTTTCGACGGCATGCCGCCGCGTCCTTGTTGACCACGGGGCTGCTCTTAAGTAGTTTGTTCTTCCCGAATTTCGCACACGCCCAGCTCGCCGGATCGGCTACGATCACCGGCACGGTGACCGACGCGACCGGAGCCGTAGTGCCCGGCGCCGACCTCACCATTCGTAACACCGACACCCGGATCGAAAGAAAGACCCAAACCAGCGACGCCGGCATTTACAGCGCAGCGTTCCTGCCTCCGGGCCACTACGAGGTTCAGGTGAGCAAGACCGGGTTCGCGGCTGTTCTGCGCAAGGACCTCACCCTCCAGGTCGGCCAGATTCTGGAGATCAATCTTTCGCTGGCCGTTCAAGCCGCTCAGCAGCAAGTTACCGTGACCACCGAGGCGCCCGTCGTGGACGCCGAAAAGACCGAGGTATCGCAGGTCGTGAGCGAACACGCCGTGGGCAACCTCCCCATCGCCGGCCGCCGCTGGGACAGCTTCGTGCTGCTCACTCCCAACGTCACCACCGACGGCACCAGCGGCCTGGTCTCCTACCGCGGCATCTCCGGTCTCTACAATTCGAACACCGTCGATGGCGCCAACAACAACCAGGCGTTCTTCTCCGAAGCCCGCGGGCGGGCCAATAGCGGCGCCTACGTCTACAGCATGGACTCCATCAAGGAATACCAGGTGAGCGCCAGCAATTTCAGCGCCGAGCTCGGCCAGGCCGCCGGCGGCGTCGTCAACGCCGTCACCAAGTCCGGCACCAACGATTTCCACGGCGACCTCTTCTACTACCTGCGCTACCCGACCTGGAACGCGCTCGATTCCTACCCCAAGTCGCGCGGCACCTATAGCCAGCCCATCCACCAGTGGCAGCAGTTCGGCGGCAGCGGCGGCGGCCCCATCGTCAAGGACAAGCTGTTCTTCTTCTTCACCTACGATGGCTCGCGCAAAGTCAACCCCGTCACCTATACCAGCAACGTCTATAGTTCTACCGTCTCGGCCCTCCCGTGTCCGTCCCAGGTGACTTCCTCGCAGTGCGCCGCGGCCAATGCCTTCCTCTTCGGCCAGCAGGGCACCTTCCCGCGCGCCACCAATCAGGACGTCGGTTTCGGCCGGCTGGATTACCAGGTAACCTCGAATAACCACGTGAGCGCCGCGTTCGATTTCATGAACTATCGCGCGCCCAATGCCTACCAAACCTCGCCTTCATACAACAACGGCTCGGTGACCACCAACGGAAGCTACGTCTTCCACGAGCGCATCTTCGTCGCCAACTGGGATTCCACCATCTCCAGTTCCGCGGTCAACAATCTCCGCTTCCAGTGGGGCCGTGACCTGGAAGTGGCCGGCTCCAACGCGCCCGCGCCCTACATCAACGTCGGCGGCTCCGGCGGCAGCTCCAACCTCATGTTTTACGGCGAAAACTACGCCCTGCCGCGCACCGCCGAACCCGACGAGCACCGCGTGCAGATCTCCGATACGCTGTCCAAGCTGCATGGCCGCCACACCATGAAGGCCGGCGTGGACTTCAACATCATCCACGAAGTCATGATCAACCTGTACAACGGCACCGGCCAGTACAGCTATAGCGGCACCGCGCAGGCCGCCTTCAACAACTGGGTGCTCGACGCCTACGGCATCAACATCGGCGACGGTCTGACCGGCAAGCACTACAGCACCTTTACGCAGGTCAACGATCCCATCACCCACGTCGGCAAGGACGACTTCTACAACAACGATTACGCCGCGTTCTTCGAAGACAACTGGAAGGCGAGTTCCAAGCTGACCCTCAACATGGGATTGCGTTACGACGTCACCACCATCCCGCAGCCGCCGCAGCCCAACACGCTGACGCCGCTCACCACCTACTACACCTCCACCATCAACATCCCCAAGGATCAGTTCGCGCCTCGCTTCGGCGCTGCCCTGCAATTGACGCCCAAAACCGTGCTCCGCGCGGGCTACGGCATTTTCTACGCCAAGAGCACCAACAGCACCTACTACGCCACCCGCGTGGAGAACGGCGTCTATCAGCAGACCTTCACCTGCACGCCCTCCGGCGTCACGGCGTGCCCCACATTGACGTTCCCCAACGTCATCTGGACGCCGCCAGGCCCGCCGATGGCCGCGCCTTTCGCCGGCGCGCTGACTCCGCAGGTAGTCACCTTCACCCCGCCGTCGGCCACGCAGCTCACTCGCGGCCAAGTGCCCGATTGGGTCAATCCGCGAACCCACCAGGGCCAGGTGACCTTCGAGCGCCAACTGCCCGGGTCCTTCAGCGCTTCGGTCGCGTATGTCGTGACTCGCGGCCTGCACCTGCCGATCTTTGTCGATGCCAACTTGGCTCCTTCGACCACCACCAAGAGCTATGACATCCTGAATTCGGCCGGCCAGACTACGCAGACCTATACCGTGCCCTTCTACACCGCCCGCATCGACACCGCTACCGGCGGCATCTTCGTCGGCTACAGCGACGTCAATTCCTGGTACAACTCTATGGTCGTTACCCTGCGTCACCCCATGCGCCACGGCCTCGAGTTCACCATCAATTACACGTTGAGCAAGGCAGTGGACGGCGCCCAGGTGGCCGGTTCCGGCGGCACCTTCAACGGCACCGATTACCCCATCGATCCCCGGAATCGCAAGCTCGAGTACGCGCTCTCCGATCTCGATCAGCGCCAGCGCTTCGTGGCCAACGCCGTCTGGATGCCCTCCGCGCGCGGCGTCTCCAACCACGCGGCCCGCATGATCCTCGATGGCTGGGCGTTCTCTACCATCGTGACCATGTCCACCGGCCAGCCCGTGACCCCCTACATCACCGGCGCTCCCAGCCCGCTCGATGGCGGCGTCACCGGCGGCGTCAGCTACGCCGGCCCGACGCAGGGCCGCGCCGGCTGGCTGCCCCGCAACGCCAACACCGCCCCCGGCTTCCACAACGTGGACTTCCGCATCGGGCGCCAGTTCTCGTTCACCGAGCGTCTGAAGCTGGCGCTCATCGGCGAGGCCTTCAACCTGTTCAACCATACGAACGTGTCCGGCGTGAACAACACCGCGTTCGCCTATTCGGCGCCCGGTTCCGGCGTTTGCGCGGGCCACACCAACGCGTGCTTCAGCCCCAACGCCACCTACCTGGCCCCGACTTCCACCAGTAACCTGCTCTGGGGTCCCCGGCAGTTGCAGTTGTCGGCGCGCCTGACGTTCTGATGATCTGCCTCACTCTCGCCTCGTGTGCCGGCGCGCCGACCCTGTCAGCCGCGCCGGCGCTCCAGGTGCCGCTCAGAGCGCACGAAGGCACGGTGCTCGTAGTGCGCCAGGGACTATAATCGGCGGAGGAGAAAACCGCCGATGAAGCCGCTCACTCTCGTCCTGCTCGTCTCCGCGGCGCCCGCTCTATGGTGCGCCCCTGCAAACGACAAGCCGCTGCTACTCCGGCATCCCACCATCAGCCGGACACAGATTGTCTTCAGCTTTGCCAACGACCTGTGGAGCGTCAGCCGCGAAGGCGGCGAGGCCGTCCGGCTCACGACAGGACCGGGCGTGGAGACGGATCCGATTTTCTCGCCCGATGGAAGCCAGATCGCCTTCACCGGCGAGTACGACGGCAACGTGGACGTCTTCGTGATCCCGGCCTCCGGCGGCACGCCCAGGCGGCTCACCTATCACCCGGCGCCCGATCGTGCGGTGGGATGGACGCCCGACGGCAGGCAGGTGCTCTTCACCTCGGGCCGCACCAGCTACTCGAATTTCAGCCGGTTGTTCACGGTTCCCGTCGAAGGCGGCTTCGAAACCCAGGTGCCTCTCGACCGCGCGGTGACCGGCTCCTACTCGCCCGACGGCGCGAAACTCGCATACGTGCCCACCGACCAGTGGCAGCGCGCCTGGAAGCGGTATCGCGGCGGGCAGACCACGCCGATCTGGATCGCCACCCTTTCCGATTCCGGCATCGTCAAGATCCCGCGCAACAACTCCAACGACTCGAATCCGATGTGGGTCGGCGATACGGTCTACTTTCTGTCCGACCGCAACGGCCCCGTGTCCCTGTTCGCTTACGACACGAAATCGAAGCAGGTCACCGAGGTGGTGAAGAACGACGGCCTGGACTTCAAGTCCGCATCCGCCGGTCCGGACGCCATAGTCTACGAACAGTTCGGCGCGCTCCACGTTTACGATCTGAAATCGCGCAAGACGCGCGCGGTGGACGTGCGTCTGACCGGCGACATCACCGAGATCCGGCCGCACTTCCGCAAGTTCACGCCCAACGAGATTCGCGCCGCCGGTGTTTCGCCGACCGGCGCACGCGCCCTGTTCGTGGCTCACGGCGAGATCTTCACGGTGCCCGCGGAAAAGGGCGATATTCGCAACCTCACGAACACGGTTGCCGCCGAGGAGCGCGACCCGGCGTGGTCGCCGGACGGCAAGTCGATCGCGTACTTCTCCGATGCCTCCGGCGAATACCAGTTGGAGATTCGCGATCAGAACGGCCTCGGCGAGGTGCGCAAGATCGGCCTCGGAACGCCGCCGGTCTTTCCCCACTCGCCGCAGTGGTCGCCGGATGGCAAGAAGATCGCCTACACCGATCACCGGCTGAATGTGTGCTACATCGACCTGGAAAAGCGCACTCCGGTGCGCATCGACACCGACACCTACGCCGGACCGCAGGCGCTGAATCCCGCATGGTCGCCGGACAGCAAATGGATCGCCTACACCAAAAAGCTCAAGAGCCATCTGCACGCTGTGTTCGTGTACTCGGTGGAGCAGGATAAGACGTTCCAGATCACGGACGGCATGAGCGATGCCGCCAACGCGGTGTTCGACAAGGAAGGCAAGTACCTGTACTTCACCGCCAGCACCGATGCGGCATTGAGCTCTGGCTGGCTCGACATGTCGAGTATCCAGCGGCCGTTGACCCGCAGCGTGTACGTGGTAGTCCTGGCCAAGGACCTTCCCTCGCCGCTGGCGCCGGAAAGCGATGAAGAACCGCCTCCCCCGGATACCACCAAGAAACCCGAAGATGCCGCGAAGAAGGAGGTAGCGGTCAAGATCGATCTCGACAACATCGGCCAGCGGATTCTCGCGCTGCCCATTCCCGCGCGCAACTACGTGTCCATGGCGGCAGGCAAGACGGGCATCCTGTTTCTGATGGAAGCACCGATGGTGGACTCGATGCAGCCCGGGCCCGGCGAGGGTCTCGCGCTGCAGATGTTCGACCTGAAGACCCGCAAGACGGAGAAGATTCGCGACGGCATCAACGGCTGCACCGTGTCGGCGAACGGGGAGAAGATGCTCTGTCGCCAGGGACAGCAGTACTTCATCAGCGCGGCCGGGAAGCAGCCGCCCACGCCGCCCGCTAATGGTCAGGGGGGCCCGCTCAAGCTGGACACCATGGAAGCCTGGGTGGATCCGCGGGCCGAATGGGAGCACATGTATCACCAGGTCTGGCGCGATGAACGGGACTTCTTCTACGATCCCGGCCTCCACGGGCTCAACCGCGAAACCATCGAGAAGAAGTACGAGCCGTACCTGGCCAATATTTCGAGCCGCGACGATCTCAACTACCTGTTTGAGGAGATGCTCGGCGAAATGACCGTGGGACACATGTTCGTCGGCGGAGGCGACAGGCCCGAAGTCAAACGCACCCAGTGCGGCCTGCTCGGCGCCGATTATACGGTCGAAAACGGCCGCTACCGCTTCGCCAAGGTGTACAACGGCGAGAACTGGAACCCCAGCCTGAAAGCGCCGCTCACACAGCCTGGCGTCAACGTGGTGGCGGGCGAGTACCTGATTTCAGTGCAGGGTCGGGACGTTCGTCCGCCGGCGAACCTCTACAGCTTCTTCGAGGAGACCGCGGGCAAGTCCATCGTGATCCGTGTAGGCACGGATCCCTCGGGTGCCAACGCGCGCCAGGTGACCGTAGTCCCGGTAGCCAGCGAGACCGGCCTGCGCAACCTCGCATGGATCGAAGACAACCGGCGCAAGGTGGATCAACTGACCGGGGGCCGCGTGGGATATGTCTACCTGCCCAATACCGCCGGCGGCGGCTACTCCAATTTCAACCGCTATTTCTTCAGCCAGGTGAGTAAGGAGGCCGTGATCATCGATGAACGCTTCAACGGCGGCGGCTCCATCGCAGACTACGTGATCGATTATCTGCGCAGGCCGCTGATGGGGCGCTTCACCATGCGGGAGGGCCAGGACATCACGGTTCCCATGGAAGGCATCTTCGGACCGAAAGTGATGATCGTCAATGAAATGGCCGGTTCCGGCGGCGATGCCATGCCGTGGCTGTTCCGCAAGTCGGGATTGGGTCCGCTGGTCGGGATGCGAACCTGGGGCGGCCTGGTGGGCCACTACACCGGCCCGGGCGACTTGATCGACGGCGGGAATGTCGGCACGCCCAACCTCGCCTTCTACAACTTGGAAGGGGCCTGGGACGTGGAGAACCACGGCGTCTCACCTGATCACGAGGTGGAGATGAATCCGAAACTTGTACGCGAAGGCCACGATCCGCAGCTTGAGAAGGCCGTCGATGTGGCGATGGAGCAGCTAAAGAAAAATCCCGTGAACTACGGCACCCGGCCGAGTTATCCGGATTACCAGAAGAAGAGCACGCGGCAATAGCGCCTTTAGAAATTGATGCCGATGCCGAACATCGGAGTGACCTGGTGGAAGATGCCGCGCGCGGTGGCGTTGGCGACCGGGCTGAAGAGCTTGTCCGGGAACGCCGTAATGTAGTCGCGCAGATCGCCCCGCAGCGTGACGTGCTGCTGAATCCGGAAGCGCACGCCGCCACCGAAGTCGAACACGGGCTTCCACTGGCTCAGGCTGGTGAGCCCTGCGATCTTGGGCAGGGGCTGCGGCACCGGCGTGGGGCCGGTCGTATCGTAGTACTTGCCGCCAAGCCCTCCGGCCACGTACGGGCGGAATCGGCTCTCGCGCGGCTTGAAGTGGATCAGGACGTCGTAGGTGATGGAGTGTGACTGCGCCTGCACGGTACCGGTGGTCGAGCCGGACGTGAGGAATGAATCGCCATCGTGGTAGACGTACCGGACCTCGCCGGAGAAGTGCTCGAAGAGGTCTTCCAGAGCGTAGCCCGTCACCACGAAGCGATTGCGGATGCCGGCATCGGCGGTGCCGCCCGACGAGATGATGCTCCCGTTGTGGTAGACACCGTAGCCGAGGCCGCCACCGATTTCCCAGTTCTGCTGCGCTGCGCACGCAGCGACGATCAATAAGCCAACCGCAAGTTTGGAACTCACACTTGCAGTAAACAACACTCCGCTTGCCCGTGCAAGGACACTTGCCAAAGGTTAATACGGTTCAGGATGCACGGTCACGTCGGCGCCGGGCACGATTTGACGGATCACGCCCTCGATAGTTTCGGTGAGGGCGTGCGCTTCGAATAAAGTCTGATTGCCGTCCACCAGCACGTGGAGATCGATGAAGGCCACTGGCCCGGAATAGCGGACGCGAATGGCGTGGCAGTTCTGTACTCCGGGTACAGCCTGCACCGCGGCGAGGATGCGCTCCTCCATGCCTGCGGGCGCGGTGTCCACCAGTGCGTCGATGGTGCGGCGGCCGAGCTGCCAGCTCACCCAGATAACCAGGGCGCACACGCCCAGAGCGGCGATCGCATCGGCTTCGCGCAGCCAGGCAAGCGCGGGAAACCACTCGCCGGTCTTGACGCAGATCAGCCCGAGGATTACTACCGAGGAACTCCAGATGTCCGTCTGGAAATGCAGGGCGTCAGCCTCCAGGGCCTGGCTATTGTACTTCTTCGCAGTGCGCGCCAGTACTCGTGAACGCGACACGTCGATGGCGATGGAGGTGATCATGACGACGAACGACCAGATGGTCACCTCGACATCCACCCTATGGTATTGGAGGCGCCGGACGGCTTCCCAGACGATCCAGGCGCAGGTCAGGAGCAGGAGCAAAGTCTCGGCAAGCGCCGAGAGGTTCTCCACTTTGCCGTGGCCGTAGAGGTGCTCGCTGTCGGGCGGGCGGCCGGAGATACGGACGGCGAGCCAGGTCATAGCGGCGGCGACAAGGTCGAGCCCGGAGTGCGCGGCTTCGGCCAGGATTCCCAAGCTGCCGGTGAGGATGCCCACCACGATCTTGAACGTTGTGAGCGCAATCGCCGCTAGGAGCGAGGTCAGCGCGGCCGACTGCTTCTCGCGTTCATCGATCACCTGGATGTCAGGCACTATCTCGAATTTACCGCACCGCTCCCGCGATCGACCGCAGGATGCCATCGGGCCCGGCAACACTGCGCGCGGCGAGCTCGGCGGCGCGAGCTTCGGTATCGGCCACGGCATAGACCCGCAGCTCGTCGGCGTTGCCGGACGGGCGGAAGTGCAGGACGTCGCCGGTGGTGAACGTGATGCGCACGCCATCGGTGAAGTCCATGGCAGCGATGGATCCCAGCGACAGGTCGGCGGGAATGAGGCTCTGAAGCTCGGCACGGATGGGAGCGGGATCCGTACCGGGAACGGGAGTGAAGCGCTGTACCATGCGCCTGCCGAGTTGCTGCGGGAAATCGGGCAGCAGCGCGGCGTGGCTGAAGCGCTGGGGAAGGCCCGCGAACAACTCGGGCAGCGTACGGCCGCGCTCGCGGGCAGCGAACAGCACGCAGAGCAGGGGCAAGACCGCATCGCGGGTGGCGAGCGCCTTCAGAACGCGGCCTTCGCGTTCGATATCGCTGCCGGTGAGGAAACCGCCGTTGGCTTCCCAACCGCAGACGCGTCTCCGGCCTTTATCCCGGGCTTTGTTCATGCCGGCGATAACGTAGGGCGATCCGATGCGCGTCTTGGGCTCCAG
>DATJYJ010000524.1:0-6129 GCA_035578025.1 Verrucomicrobiia bacterium | reverse complement strand
GCGTTGAACTCCCGCCGGATCTGGTAGAGCCGCAGCCGGTACAGCCCCCAGAGCACGGCCAGAAACGCGGCTACGCACGACGCGTAGAACCAAGAGGTCTGATTCCAGGCCGGGGCGATGGAGAACTCCAGCGTGTCGCCGGTTTCGTTCCAGACGGCGCTGTTGTTGCAGGCCTTGACGCGGAAGCGGTACGTCTTCGGACGGAGGTTCGAGTACTGTACTTTGCGGTCGTTGATCACTTCCCTCCAGCCGGGGTCCTGCCCTTCCAGTTTGAACTTGAAGTGGACCTTCTCCGGAACCGTGAGACTGAGCGCCGTGTAATCGATGGTCACATCGCGGGGGTTGGCCGGCAGGCGCATTCCGGGCTTGAGTTCGTAGGGTTGATCGTCTACGACGATGCGCTCGATGTGGACCGGCGGCGGTACGTGATTGACCGGGATGTGTCGGGGATCGAGGACTTGCGCGCCGTCTGCGGTCACGAACCAGATTCCCCCGTCGGGCGCCTTCGATACGCGCGGGCTGTACCTGGAGGTCACGTCGGCCGACAATCGCACTCCGTCGGCGGCGTCGAAGAGGCCGAAGTGCACCGTATGCTCCGGGTCCGCAATCCACGCATCCAATTCAGTGCGTGGGATGCGCACCAAACCGCACGATGTGTTCAGCCACAACGAACCATCGTCGTCCGCCATTGACCAGTGCACGGTCTCGCACGGCAATCCATTATGTCTGTTGAGTGTGGTGACGCGGCCATCGGCAATCCGGCTGAGCCCGCCTGTTGTCGCGGCCCACACGGTACCGTCGCGATCCACGCTCACCCTATAGATTGGCCCATCCGCGATTCCCTCGCGTTTCGCATACGACTGCCTGATCCGCCCATCTTTGAAATAGATGACGCCGCGATCGAAACTGAAGCCGAGCCAGAGGCCTCCTGGTTCGATGCCGGGCATTAGACTGATGGCGGTGCGTTTGGCTCCGAGCTGAGGCCAAGACACCTCCTCGACGAGTTCCCCATCCCGAAGGTGCAAAAGACTGCTATCTTCGGATAGCCACACGTTGCCGCTGCCGTCCGCCGCGATGGCATGCACTTGACCGGCGGTCACGGCGCTATTGCGAGTAAACCGGCCATCCTGGTGGGAGACAAGTCCGCCACGCGTGAAGAGCCAAAGCCGGCCGTCGTGGCCCTCAAACATGGATTCCACGACCGGGTCGGGCAGCCCCGGTTCCTTTCGGAAGGTGGTAACTTGCCCCTTCCTCCAAAGATTCAATCCGTTCTGCCCACCAACCCAGACGCCGCCGTCGCGTGACGCCACGACGGACCAAACAGCGTCGCCAGACAAGCCCTGCCTGGAGGAAATCGTCGACACGGCGAACTCGCGGAACCTGTCGAGCCCCGCTAAAGTCGCGACCCAAACGTTTCCTTCGCGATCTTCGAAGCTGGTTAAGACGTAATCGCCCGTGAGGCCATCCAAACGCGCGAAGCGGTCCGTACTGCCCTGGTGGATGTGGAAGAGCCCGGAGTCGGTGGTGCCAAGCCATAGTCCACCATCGCGATCCCGGAGCAGGTTCTTCGGCTTGCCGGGTTCGATGTACACGCCAGGCGAGTAGGGCCGGAACTGATCGTTGACGAATTCCCTGATCCCGTCGACAGTAGCAACAATCAGATGTCCGTCTGAGGTTTCATTCAGATCTCCACCCCGCAAGCGGCTCGAACCTGGGTACTGCTTCCACGATCCGCCTCCGAGGCGCCAGAGGCCGGATTGGGCTAACACCCAAACGTCCTCTCCGATGGGGTGCATGGAGTGAATGCCGCCGAAAGCTGCATCCCGTCCATAGCATTCGACCGCATCGCCGCGTATGGCGCAGACCTTCCACAATCCGACAGTATCGGCAACAACCCATACAACTCCACCGGGAGTGTCGGCAAGACGGAAAATACGATGTCCCGCCAGTTGCGGGTAGATCCGCAGCTTGCCGCCCTTCCAACTCGCAAGGCCGTTGTTGGTGCCGATCCAGAGCGTCCCGTCGCGCACTGAGAGAAGATTGAGAATGCTCGTGGACGGAAGCGGCTGATCATTCGGCGGCTGCCAGCCGCTGAAGTGCATGCCGTCGAAACGGACTAAACCGAAGTCGGTGCCCAGCCACAGATAACCATCGGGTGTTTGAGCGATCGAGAAGACTGTGCCCTTGAAATGCCCGTCACGGATTGTCCACGCGGTATGCGCGTATTGGTTGATGTCCAGAGACGGGTTCAGAGCGAACACAGGCGCACAGAATGCACCGAACGCAAGCACCAGCGCGCCGATTCCATTGCATGGAAGAGTCGCGACGATGCCACGAGTGTGTTCTGTGCCCACTAGCACTCATTATTACCTAGGGACGCTGGGGGCGGCATCTGTGTTGCCGCCCCTTCCAAGTTGGACAGCGTCGCCTAGTCCTGCAGGAACTCGAAGTCTCCAGCGGCATCGGCATCCACGTCGCCTACGCCAGGCAGAAAGCCCTGGATTACCTCTTCGGCTTGCCCGATCAGCGTCAATTCGGGAATTTCATATTTCGGCATTTTGATTTCACCTCCTTCCGCCCAGTCTGAGGAGAGCCGTCGCTAAGCGGCCCGGCATTCCACGCGGCGATCGGCCTCTGGCCATCGCCCGCGCAGCCAAAACTCGAGCAGCACGATCTGCTGCAACTGATACGCATTGCAATCCAATCCCGCAGTCAGGCGGTTCAGCCGCGAGAGCAAACTCGTGCGGTCGACGAATCCGCGCCGGACCACTTCCAGGTCGCCCGCTTGGAGAAGTTGGCGGGCCATCGGACGCAATGCCTCCTGCCATGGCGCGCCAAACAGGCCCTTGGAGCGGCGCTTCTGCAACTTCGCCGGCCAGAGATCGGCAAGCGCCCGGCGCATCAACCGTCGGGGTTCGCCGGGACCGCAGAGCACGCCGGCGGGCACGCACATGAGAAACTCGACCAGCGGCCGGTGCACAAAGGGATGCGTGTACTCCAGATGCTGAAATGGCTCGGGCGCTTTCAGCGTGCGCTGCTCCAGCATCGAAGAGAGCGCCTGAAAGTGTTTCCGCCGCTCCGGTGGGGCGTGCATCCACTCGGTCGAAGAGAAGCGGCTCGCGCCGGAGAGCCCGGTGCGTTCCACGAACGCCGGCACGAGCGATGTCTCGCTGCTTTTCGCGACGTATGAGCCATCGGGCAGCGTGTAGACGCCCACCGGTGCAAGCGACGGCGGCAAAGCTCCCCGCAACGCGCGCCAGAGCGTCCAGTAGACCGGCAGCGCCAGAATCCTGCTCCACGCGAGCGCTTCGCTGCAGGCGCGGCCGAGCCGCAAGCGCCGCAGATGACCCGCGACCTGCAGCGAATCGTCGAACCAGTTTCCCATCAGAAGATCGCCGCCCTGTCCGGTAAGCAGGACGCGCGCTCCGACGCGATCCGCGACCCTTGCCGCCGCGCTGCGGACCGGCGCAAACTGCTCCGGCTGGGCATGGCCGACTTGATCAGTGGAGATCACCGGGGCGTCGTGTGTCGAGATGTGAAAACCTTCAACTCCGCAAAACGCTTCCATTTCGCGAACGAACGGCTCGTCCAATGAGTTGCGCCAGAGGTAGCTCACGGTTTGCAACGAGGGCGCTGCGACCGCGCCGTTTCGGATCAGGCGGCTGGCCATTGAGACGACGGACGACGAGTCGAGGCCGCCGCTGAGTTCGGCGAGGACCGGCGAACCGCCCTGAAGCCGAACCGCAACGGCCTCCTCGAACAGCGACCGGAACTGCTCCTCATAACGTCGCTCGTCCCGGTACCGGATCTGATCGACGACCGGCAGGTCCCAGAAACGGCGGATGAATGTGCCACTCGCCGAGACACACACGGCGTGGCCGGGAGGAACGGAGAGGATGCCCTGGTACGGCGTGCGGTTTGGGCACCTCCCGTACGAGAGAAGACCGGCGACATACTCTTCGTCGAGTTCTTGGGGAGCCGTTGCGTCCGCCAGGGCCTGCAAATCGCCTGACCAGAGGATACGCCTCCCCTCGACTAAGTAATAGAGGGGACGCACGCCGGCGAAGTCGCTGGCGAGGACGATCGTGCCGCTGCGCCTGTCGCGAATGACCGTGCTCCAGTCGCCGATCAGGTGCACCAGCCCGTCCGCACCCCAATAGTCGTAAGCAGCGGTCGCGAGTGCGGCGTTAGTGCGCGTGTCACGCAGAGAGGCGCCCAGGCGGAAGAGGAGGTCGCCGCGGTTATCGAGGCGGCCGTTCCAGAAGAGTGTTTCGGCGGCGACGCTTCCGTCATTCGTGGGACGCGAGTCGAGCGTGGCTATTTGAACTTTTGATTGCATATTGCACCCTCGACGGTCACAGCGAATATAAAATCTGTAATCTCTGGTAGGCGGGCGAGCCGTTCACGATTTTGCCATCCACCTCTACCCAGGCGTGGGAGAAGAAGGGTGCGGGGCGATAGCCGACCACCAGTTTGGCGGAGGCCCCGCTCTTGCGCAGCAGGCGGACCGCGCAGACGGAGCGCTGAAGGCAGAGCACGGGCTTCCAGTAGAGGCAGGTTGCCAGTTCGATGGCGTCGCAGAACTCCCTAGCCAGATCGGGACACGACGGCTTAGGCGCCCGGGAACAATTTCGGACCTGTCGCTGCACGTAGGCAAACCCAAACAGCCTGAGGACGATGTCGTAGCGCGCGAACTCCCAGAGCGCTCTCAATACCAGGCAGACGTATTGCGTACCGCTCATGCGGCCCTCCGTTCGATGAGCCCGTTGCGCTGAAGCTGATCGAGAAACCGCGACGTATGCTCGTGGGCCGTTGTCACCCCCACTTGAAAATCGTTGTGGAGCTTCTCGGCAATAGCGTCGACTGAGAGCCGCTGCTCGATGCATCGCCAGATGTACGCGCCGGCGGGGCCGGAGCTGTACAGCCGCCCCTTGGTATTGTCGAGGATCACTACGCCACCCTCATAAACGGAAGTGACGGCTTCCGGGTTAATCTTGATGTCAGAATCGTAAACTCTCTTTTTCTCAGAAGTCATTGCTGTCACCGGATTCAAGAAATGTAATTCCAGAATGAAGCCAATGGCGCGAATGCGGAACCCACATGCAGGTGACGCCGAAATAGCAAAATCCGGGCGCAGGAGGCCGCCCCTTACGGGCGTGCTGCTGATGGCGCGATCTTCATGCCGGCCAGTCCCTCGAAAGTGGGCACAAATCGCCGGAGTGGAGCGTATAATACCGTATGCGAATCGGTCTGCCGATTTTGGCGGATGCCATGGTGATTGCGCTACTCGCCGCGGCACCGCTCAGCGGCCAGAGTGCCGAAATCTCGGGACTCATCTCCGACCCTTCGGGTCTCGCCGTGCCCAACACGAAGGTCACCGTAATGGGTCAGGCGACGGGCCTTACCCGCGAAGTCGCGTCCAACCAGGAAGGGTTGTATAGCATACCCGCTCTCTCGCCCGGCTCTTACGACCTCACAGTGGAAGCGAGCGGATTCAAATCGATTCATCAGAATGGAATCGTCTTGGAAGTGGACCAGCGCGCAAGGCTAGATTTCCTCTTGTCCATTGGCCCCACAACCGAAAGCGTTACAGTTGAGGGAAGCGCGCCGATACTCAACTCGTCCGATGCATCCGTGAGCACCGTGATAGGCAACCGGTTTGTGGCGAACCTGCCGTTGAACGGGCGCAGCTTCGGCTCGCTAATCCAACTGGCGCCGGGAGTGGTGCTGACGCCCTCAAATTTATATGAACAGGGCCAGTTCAGCGTAAATGGCCAGCGCCCCGATGCCAATTACTTCATGATGGATGGCGTGAGCGCCAACGTAGGCCCCGCTGGTAATGGCAACCGGACCGGCCAGAGCGCCGCCGGCGAGCTTCCCGCCACGAACGCGTTTGGCGGGATGAGCAACCTGGTGTCGCTCGACGCGCTCGAAGAATTTCGCATCCAGACTTCCACCTTTGCGCCGGAATATGGCCGCACTCCAGGCGCTCAGATTTCGGTCGTCACGAAGTCCGGCACGAATGGCTTTCACGGCACTGCGTTCGAGTACTTCCGCCACGACAAGCTGGATGCGAACGATTGGTTCGCCAACCGTAATGCACTGGCGAGACCGGAACTGCGGCAGAAC
>DATJYJ010000523.1:0-8410 GCA_035578025.1 Verrucomicrobiia bacterium | reverse complement strand
CACCTCGATCTTCAGCGTCACCAACGCGCTCCTGCTCCGGCCGCTCGCTTTCAGAGATCCCGATCGTCTGGTCGTCATGGACGCCCGCCGCCAGGGAGAAGCAGGCCGCGGTCCCCTCACCTATCCCCGCTTCGAGCAGATATCCCAAAATGCCCGCTCCTTCTCCGCCATTGCCGCCTTCTGCAACGAAACCTTCAACCTGACCGGCCAGGGCGATCCCGAACAGCTCGCCTCAGCCCGCGCGTCTTGGAATTTCTTCGAGATTCTCGGTGTCTCCCCCGCTCTCGGCCGCGCCTTCCGCCCCCAGGAGGACCGTGCCGGCGGCGACAACGTGGTGCTCATCAGCGACTCGCTCTGGCAGCGCCGCTTCGCCCGCGATCCGAAGATCCTGGGCCGCGTGCTGACCCTCGACGGCAAAGACTACAGCATCATCGGAGTGCTCGCGCCGGACTTCCGGTTCGCCCTGCTCGGCAAGGCCGACCTCTACGCCCCCCGCGTTTTCGAGCTCAACGCCGTCACACGCCAGCAGGTGGCCAGCGGCGTCGGTTTCCTGGACTACATTGCCCGCCTGGCTCCCGGCGCCAGTCTCTCCGCCGCGCAATCCGAGTTGAACGCGCTGGCAATCGGCTACCGTCGCGAAAATCCCAAGCTGCCCGATGCCACGCCAGGGCTGATGATCCACGCCGGAATCTTGCGCGATGAAATGGTCGCCTCCGTGAGGGTCGCCGTGCTGGTGCTGTTCGGCGCGGTGTCTCTGGTGCTGCTGATTGCCTGCGCCAACCTCGCCAGCCTGCTGCTCTCCCGCGCTCTCGGCCGCAACCGCGAGATCGCGATCCGCATGGCGATCGGCGCCACGCGCGGCGACATCATCCGCCAGTTGCTCGCGGAAAGCCTGCTCCTGGCCGCCTTCGGCGGAGCGCTCGGACTCCTGATCAGCCAGTGGGGGACGCACGCCCTGGCATCGCTCGCCGAAGGCACGTTGCCGCGCGCGGCCGAGATCGCCATCGACGCGCGGGTCCTCGCGTTCACTGCCGCCGCGTCCGTGATCGCCGGAGTGATCTTCGGATTGCTTCCCGCCATCCAGGTTTCGCGTCCCGATCTGGAGACCGCGTTGCGCGCCGAGGGCCGCGGCACCACCGGCGGGCGCCGCCACCACGCCCTACGCACGATCCTCGTCGCCTCCCAGGTGGCGCTCTCCGCCGTCCTGCTGATCGGCGCGGGCCTGCTGGTCCGCAACTTCCTCCAACTGCGCGAGACCGGTCCAGGTTTCGACCCGAGCCATCTGCTGACGATGGCGATCACGCTGCCGCCCTCGCGATACGCGAACGCCGCGCAGTTTGTCGGTTTCACCGACGAGCTTCTTCGCCAGGTCCGGCCGCTTCCGGGCGTGCGTGCCGCGGCCGTGGCCTCGGCGTTGCCTGTAAATCCCACGCGCTTCACGCCCGCCCTGCCCGAGGGTCAGCCCGTGGTTCCGATCGCGGAGCGCCCGCTGTTCAACGTCCAGATGGTGAGCGCCGGATATGCGGCCGCCATGCGCATCCCGCTCGCGCGCGGCCGCGAGTTCACCGAACACGACGATGCCGCCGCGCCGCGCGTCGCCGTGGTCAACCAAACCCTCGCCCGCCGCTATTGGCCGCACGAAGATGCCATCGGCAAACACATTCTGATTGGCCGCCAGACCGCGCCCGCCGAGATCGTCGGCGTGCTCGGCGACGTTCGCAATATCAGCGTGTCCTCCGACGTGCAACCCGAATTCTTCGTGCCCTGGAAACAGTTGCCATGGGCCAGCGTTCAACTTGTGATCCGCACGCAGGGCGAGCCGCAATCCATCGCCTCCGCCGTCCGCGCCCGGGTGCTCGCAGTCGACAGGGATCAGCCGGTCACCAAAGTGCGCAGCATGCAGGAGATTCTCGAGGAAAGCGCCGCGCAGCCGCGCTTCACTACGTTCCTGCTCGGCGGACTCGCCGCGGCGGCGCTGGTGCTCGCCGTGGCGGGCATCTACGGCGTCATCGGTTACACGGTGACCGAACAAACGCATGAGGTGGGAATCCGCATCGCGCTTGGCGCGGGCCGTAGCGATATTCTTCAGCTCGTGTTCCGGCAGGGCCTGTTCACCGCGTGCGCCGGCATTGCGCTCGGGTTAATCGCGGCTTTCGCGCTCACGCGCTTGATGTCCGCGCTGCTTTACCGCATCAGCGTTACCGATCCATTTACATATATTGCAGGCCCTTTACTCCTCATCCTGATCGCAGCCGCCGCCACGTATATCCCCGCGCGGCGCGCGACGCGTGTAAATCCGATTGTCGCGCTGAAATAAGTGCGAACCTTTTTCGTCCTCGTTCGTATGAAGCATTAAGAACCGATACTGAGCCCGGCACAAAAGCTGAGCCGATTCGGAAACAGATTGCGCGTTCCGTTGTAGCGGTTGATTCCGCCTCGAACAGACCGACAGGAGAAAAATAAAATGAAGAATGTATTTCGCACGATTGCTACAGGTGTCGGCATTGCCGCCCTGTTTACCGCCAGCTCTCTCAATGCTGCTTCCGTCCGCAGCGAAAACATTTCCATTCCGTTCGCGTTCCACGTTTCCAAAGTGGCGCTGCCCGCCGGCGAATACCGCGTCGATAAGTCCTACGGCACCGACCTCGCTTTCCTGACCAACCTCAAGACCGGCCAGCGCGTTCAGATCCTCGGCAACGCCGCCGCCCGTGTCGAAGGCCGCGTGAAGCTGGTGTTCGAACACGCTGGCGGCACCTACAAGCTGAAGACCGTTTCGTAATCCGGGCACTCCTCCTCCTGCCTGTTTTTCGTCCCGGGGGCACGCGCCCGCAACCCCGTGCCTCCGGGCGAAAGCAGACAAATCCCGTCCCCAATCCTCTCTCCAAACCGGACTTGCACATAGTCCTCACGGTGTGATATTTCTTGGCCACTCTCAGCAGAGTTCGAGGGATATGGGACCCGGTAGAGGAGGGCTTGGATGCTTCTCGCTCCCGTCGTTTGGATACTGACGGTAGTTATCGCGTACTTTTTTGCGGCGAAAACGTGGTGGTTTCCGCTTCCGATCAACCAGCACGGCGTCGCCTACGATGAGCAGTTTACTCGGACCCTGGTAGTCACCGGGGTCATATTCATTCTGGCCCAGTTCGCGCTCGGCTGGGTCATTTTCCGGTTCCGGGACGACGGCGGACGCGCCAGTCACTCCCACGGAAATAACAAGCTGGAAACTCTCTGGACCAGCGCCACCGCCGTGCTCTTTCTCGGCCTGGTCCTGATGGGCACCAAGATCTGGGCCGGCGTCCACTTCGACGAGCCTCCCGCCGACGCCATCCCAGTCGAAGTTCTCGCCAAGCAGTTCGCCTGGAGTTTCCGCTACGCGGGCCCGGACGGCAAGTTGGGCCGTACCGACCTCAAGTTGATCAATGACGCCGGAGGCAATCCCTTCGGCATCGACGACAAAGACCCCGCCGGCAAAGACGACATCGTCAGCGCCTCCCTCAAAATCCCCGCCGGCAAGCCGATCAAGCTGATCCTGCACTCCCGCGACGTCATCCACAATTTCTTCGTCCGCGAACTTCGCATGAAGCAGGATATCGTCCCCGGCATGGAAATCCCGCTCTCTTTCCAGGCCGACAAGATCGGCGTATATGAAGTCCCCTGCTCCGAGCTGTGTGGGCTCGGCCACTACCAGATGCGCACCACCATGCAGGTGATGAGCCCTGATGATTTCGAAAAGTGGAAGCAGCAGCAGCTAGCAAACAAATGAGATCAGGTCTGAGGAGAATCTAATGTCCGCTCCGGCCCATGCGTCGGCGCACCACGCGCCTTCCGGCTTTTGGCGAAAGTACGTTTTCAGCCTGGATCACAAGGTGATCGGCATCCAATATTACTTCCTGGGGCTGTTCAGTGTCTTCCTGGGAATGTCGCTGTCGCTGCTGATGCGCTTTCACATGGTGAATCCCGAGGCCAAGGTTTCGTGGTTCGCGAAGCTCTGGCCCACCGCCGCGGCCGGCGGCATTATGACTCCCGAACTCTATCTCTCGCTCATGACCATGCATGGCACCATCATGGTCTTCTTCGTGCTCACCACGGTGCCGCAGAGCGGGTTCGGCAATTACTTCCTGCCCATTCAGATCGGCGCCGAGGACATGGCGTTTCCCGTGCTGAACATGATGTCGTTCTGGACCACCTTCCTCGCGCTCGTGGTGATGGTCGCCGCGTTCTTCGTGCAGGGCGGCGCGCCGCTCTCCGGATGGACCGCCTACCCTCCGCTCTCCGGCGCCGGCCGCATCACCGGGCCCGGTGAAGGCATGGGCCAGACGCTCTGGATCATCAGCATCGCCATCTTCTGCGGCGCTTCGCTCATGGGCGCCATCAACTTCATCGCCACCACGGTCGACCTCCGCTGCAAAGGCATGAAGCTGATGCGCATGCCGCTCACCTGCTGGACCTGGCTGGTCACCGCGATCCTCGGCCTGCTCGGATTCGCCGTGCTGCTCGCCGCCGGCGTGCTGCTCATCCTCGACCGCGTAGCCGGCTCGAGCTTCTTCCTTCCTTCCGGCCTCTTCATCAGCGACCAGATTATCGCCAATCACAAAGGCGGATCGCCGCTGCTCTGGCAGCACCTCTTCTGGTTCTTCGGACACCCCGAAGTCTACATTGCGATCCTCCCCGGCATGGGCGTGACCTCGCACCTTCTGGCCACGTTCGCCCGCAAGCCGATCTTCGGCTACAAAGCTATGGTGTACGCCGTGCTCGCCATCGGCTTCCTCGGCTTCCTGGTCTGGGGACACCACATGTTCATGAGCGGCATGAACCCGTACTCCGCCATGGCGTTCTCGGTGCTCACCATGTGCATCGGCGTGCCCAGCGCGATCAAGACCTTCAACTGGATCGGCACGCTGTGGGGCGGCAAGATCCACTTCACCACCGCCATGATGTTTGCCCTCGGCTTCGTCTCGCTCTTCATCAGCGGCGGTTTGAGCGGTATCTTCCTCGGCCAGCCTGCGCTCGACCTTTACTTCCACGACACCTACTTCGTCGTCGGCCACTTCCACATGATCATGGGCGTCGCGGCCATCTTCGGCATGTTCGCCGGCACCTTCTACTGGTTCCCCAAGATGTTCGGGCGCATGATGAATGAGACCCTGGGCAAGATCCACTTCTACCTGACCTTCCTCGGCGTCTACGGAATCTTCACCCCGATGCACTATGTGGGCCTCGTCGGCAATCCGCGCCGCTACTCGGATTTCTCCAACGTCGAATACCTGGCCGGCGTGATCCCGGTTCACCAGTTCATGACCTACTGCGCATACGTCACCGTGGCAGTTCAGTTCATCTTCGTCATCAACCTGTTCTGGAGCATCCGGAAAGGTCCTAAGGCCCCGGTGAATCCGTGGAATGCCACTTCTCTCGAGTGGACCATCCCTTCGCCTCCGCCCTTCGACAATTTCGCCGGCGTTCACCCGGTGGTCTACCACGGTCCGTATGAGTACAGCGTCCCCGGTGCGGAACGAGACTTTATCATGCAGAGCGAACCGCCCAGTCCCGTTCCCGCGGAAGGATAGCGTACGTCCATATGGGTATGGCTGGGTCACTCACTCACGAATCGATTCAAGGTCCTCCCCCTCCGCCCATCGAAGGCGGCTGGGGAGACAGCGGCGGAGGTAATGAAGGGCGCGGCTCGTCCCGGCGCGCCTCATTCACCGGTCTCTGGGTTCTGCTGGCCGCCAGCACCATGGTGTTCGCGGCCTTCACCAGCGCTATGGTGGTGCGCCGGGGTCTCAGCGACGATTGGGCGAGCACGCCAAAGCCGCCCATCCTCTTCCTTAACACCGCCGTTCTGCTGCTTTCGAGCGCGGCGCTGGATATGGCTCGCCGCGCCCTGAAAGCTGGCGCCCGCGAACGATTCAATACCTGGTGGACCACCGGCACCGTGCTGGGCTTCCTGTTCCTCGGCGGCCAGACCATAGCCTGGCTTCAATTGAAAGACGCCGGGGTATTCATCTCCACCAATCCGAGTAGTTCGTTCTTTTACGTGCTGACCGCGTGCCATGCCTTCCACCTCTTGGGAGGCTTGTGCGCGCTGCTGTATGTCGACGTTCAGGCGCTGCGCCTGCGGCTGGGGCCTGCCAAGCGCACGGCCATCGACATCAGCGCGATCTTCTGGCATTTTCTCGACGGTCTTTGGCTGTACCTGATGGTCCTATTCTACGTTTGGGGGTAACGGATGTCGTCTCAAGCCACTGCTGCTGCAACCGCCTCGGTATGGGAAGGCGGGCAGTCGCCGTACGCGGCCAACTCGAAGAAGTTCGGAATGTGGCTGTTCATCATCTCCGACGCGCTCACGTTTTCGGCGCTGCTCTTCGCCTATACCTACAGCCGCGTGGCCAATCCCGATTGGCCGAAGCCGTTCGAGTTCACGCCGGCCATCATCTTCTCCAGCGTGATGACCTTCTCGCTGCTCACCAGCAGTCTCACCATGGTGATGGCGGTGCACTCCATGAACGTCGGCAATCGCGCCTCGACCGTGAAATGGATTCTCGCCACCATGGTCGCGGGCGGTACGTTCGTCGCCCTGCACCTCACCGAGTGGCTGAAGCTCATTAATGAAGAGCACGTGACCCCTTTCCAGAACCCTTGGGGCGTGCCGCTGTTCGGTGCGACCTTCTTCGCCATCACCGGCCTGCACATGACCCACGTGGTGATCGGCATCCTCTACCTGGGCATCATCTGCCAGGCGGTCGCGCGCGGCAAGTTCAAGGCCGAGGACGTCGAGGTCGCCGGCCTCTACTGGCACTTCGTAGACCTGGTCTGGATGTTCGTCTTCCCGCTGGTCTACCTGATGTCGGCAAGAGTAGGATAAGGAGCCAACCATGAGCGCACACGTTGAAACCATCGAGCATCCGTCAGTCGGCATCCCGACCTTCGTCAAGGTTTGGATCGCCCTCCTCGTCCTGACCGGCATCGAAGTCCTTCTCGCCTACGAGCAGGTGCCGACCATGATCATGCTCACCGCCCTGGTCGGCCTCTCCGTCATCAAGGCGGCTTTGATCATCGCCTACTTCATGCACCTGAAATTCGAGCGCTTCAGCCTCTTCCTGACGCTCTTCCCCATGCTGGTCTTCTGCATCCTGCTGATGCTGATCTTCCTCGGCGATGCCACCCGCATCCCCGTCATGAGGCCTCCGTCATGAGACGCCTGCTGCTGATCCCGGCCCTCTGGACCGCGCTCGCGCTCCCCGCTTCCGCGCAGTGCGTGATGTGCTTCCGCACCTCGCACGCGCAGCAGGCCGCCCGCGCCCGCGTGCTCAACGTGGGCATCGTGATCCTGGGCGCCCCGCCGTTCCTGATCCTGGCCGGATTCGTGGCCTACGTCTTCCGCTCCAACGACCGCGACCGCAACTGAAAGCTTCGGTATATACTGGCCTCCAGTTAAGGGAGGGCAGATGCGAACTTTCCTGTGTTCGATGGCGGCTCTTGCAGCATGCCTGAGCGCGCAGCCGGGCGCGTCCGTGAAAATCAGCGCGAACGACATCGGCGGCGTGGTCGCGAGTACCAAGGGCCCGGAAGCCGGCGTCTGGGTGATTGCGGAGACTACCGACCTGCCGACCCGCTACATCAAAGAGGTGGTCACCGACGATCGCGGCCGCTACCTCATCCCCGATTTGCCCAAGGCCACCTACACTATCTGGGCGCGCGGCTACGGATTGGTTGATTCGCCCAAGGTTCGGACCCAGCCCGGCAAGATCGTCGATCTGAAACCCTCGATGGCGCCGGACGCGAAGACCGCGGCGCAGATCTATCCGGGGAATTATTGGTACGCCCTGATGAAGGTGCCCGCGAAGAGCGAATTTCCCGGGACCGGCCCCGGCGGCAACGGCATCTCGCCAAACGTCAAGACGCAAGGCCAGTGGCTCCACCTGGTGAAGACGGATAGCTGCGAATCCTGCCACCAGCTTGGAAATCATTACACGCGCACCATTCCCGCGATGTTCGCCAACCTCGATTCGCCGGCTCAGGCCTGGATGCGCCGTATCCAGTCCGGGCAGGCCGGCAACGCCATGGTCGGCGGCTTCAACCAGTTGGGTCCGCAGCGCGCCTCGGCCCAGTTCGCCGACTGGACCACCCGCATCGCGCACGGCGAGTTCCCCTCCACCGCTCCGCCGCGTCCGCAGGGAATCGAGCGCAACGTCGTCATCACCCAATGGGACTGGGCTGATCCCAAGACTTACCTGCACGACGAAATCTCCACTGACAAGCGCCATCCGGAGGTCAATGCCAACGGCCTGATTTACGGATCGCCGGAAGAAAGCCGCGACTATCTTCCGGTGCTCGATCCGGTGCGCAATTCCATCAGCCAGGTGAAGGTGCCCTACCGCGATTCCGATACGCCCGGCCAGCCGAAACCGCT
>DATJYJ010000522.1:0-4878 GCA_035578025.1 Verrucomicrobiia bacterium | reverse complement strand
CGAGGTCCACTACGGCACGGACGGGCAGAGCCTGTTTCTGCGGGTGGATTTTCATCCCGGCACCGAGGTGGCCGGATTGGAGGCCCGGCTCACGGTCCAGGGCGTGGACGGATCCGCGCCGGTGCAGAGCACCATCCGGCTGGAGGGCGAGGGCCTCTGGGCGCCGCCCCCGCTCGAGTGTGCGTTCAAGAATGTCCTGGAAGTCAGCTGTCCCCTTTTGGCGGCTCAGGCGGACAGTGGCAGCGTGCGTTTCCAGCTTTCCATCTGGAAAAACGGCCTTCCCGTGGATGCGGTGCCCCGCGCGGGGTGGATCGAGGTAAGGAACGAATAGTCGGCTTGCTCTCTGCGCGGTCGGGCGGGATGGAGTGCGTTACACTATCAGGCTGGGCGCTTTCGAAACTGCTATCAATAATCGCTTCGACGACATGCGCGACCTTTGGCGCACCGAACTGCGCCGAGTCGAAGAGGTGCTCGACGCGCGTCTCAAGCACATCGAAGACGAACGCCGGTAGCGCCTTCCTCCGATCTGTTAAACTAAGAAAGTTATGGCAATTCCGAACGTCAAGCGGTTCCGGCCCTTCTGCCCGACCTGCAATGAGAATTTCACCCTGATGGCCGTCCTGCCCAGAGACGCCAATGTCGACCAGTATCTGGCGGACGCCGTGGCACGCCACGATCACAAGGCTTTCCAGGAATCCAAGCAGTTGCACTTCAAGGTGCGCGTCGGCCAGCAGAAGCAGAAAAAGGCCAAGTAGGTTCCTCTCTCGTGGGGCAGGCTTCGGGCCTGCCCTACAAACGCGCCTGCAAATTCCTCAGCGCATTCAATCCTTCCCTGGCGACCTCCGTGTCCAGATCGTGGCTCAACTTCTCCAGGTAGGGCACGCTTTGCCGGTCTCCGCTGCGCGCCAGCACGCGCGCGAGCCCGATCTTCTCGTCTTTGGTTCCTTTGTCGATGGCGGTGTATAGCGCCGCGCGCACGCCGGCATCGCGGGCCAACTCGGTGAGAAACGGCTGTGCCTCGCCCTTGTACGCCGCCGAGTTCAGGTTGTTGACGAGAAACTGGAGCGGTGAGAACTCGCCGATCCCGGTCTGGCCCAACGCTACCATCGCGAAGGCCAGCGAGATGCGCGGCTGACCCTTGGTTTCGTCTTTCCACGCCTGTTCGACCGCCGGGAGGTCCGCGGGGTTGCGCATGCGTGCGTAGCCTTCCGCGGCGGCGGCCCGCATGCGGTCATCCTTATCCTTCAGGTATTGGGCGAAGAGCGGACGGCTCTGCTCGTCGGGAATCATGGCCAGCGCGCCGAGGGCGGAGCGGCGCACCTTGGCGTCCTTGGACCGGTTGAGGACACCGATCAGGTCGGGCACGGCTTCTTTGGTTCGCAGCAAGCCCGTGGTCTCGATGGCCGCGATCTGCACCTTGGAATCGAGGTCGCGCAGCAGGAAGGTGATCTGGGGGCCGGCGGACGGGTCGCGGATCTTCTGCAAGGCGATCAGCGACTCGTAGAGCACCGCGGTGTCCTTGGTGCGCAGCGCGGCGATCAGGTCGGGCACGGCTTCTTTCCCGCGCAGGATGCCGGCCGCGCGGGCGGCATTGGCGCGAACCTCCATGCCAGCGCCGCCGCGCACCAGTCCGCCGATGGCGGTGACGACATCGGGGCGCACGGTGATGTAGGGGTCGACGACCTGGTCGTTGGTGTCGGTGAATTTTCCTTTGATGCTGCCGCCGACGCGCTTGACGGATGCCGCGAAGCCGCTCTGCACGTACCCGGGGAGATAGAAATTCACCAGTCCGTCGGTGGCCTGGATCTGGACTTCGGCGTCGTTATCGTGCGTGGCCAGAATCAGCGAGTCGAGCGAGGCCAGTCCGCCGATCGCCGTGATCTGTTTCACGGCCTCGACGCGCACATCGGTGCTGGGATTTTTCAGCAGTTCCTGAAGCCGCGGGAGAGCGCTCGATCCGCCCTTGCCGATTTCGCGAACGTCTTTGGGGCGGATTTCCTGGGCCGAAGCGCAGTAGACGAGAAGGGAAGCCGCAAAGAGAAAGCGCATACTTTTACTCTAGCGCCGCGGGGCAGGTCGGAAACCGCCCCACGCTATCTCACGAACTCGACTTGGACTTTCTTCGGAATCAGCCCGGCCTCGTTCCCGAGGTCGAGCAGCTTCTGGACGGCCCTGGGGATGACATCGCCGGCGTCCAGCGTGTAGTGATTCACGTACATGCCGACGAACTTCTCGGCCAGGCGCGGCTCCATGTCACGGGCGAATTGCAGGGCGTATTGCAGCGCTTCGTCGTGATTGTCGAGCGCGTACTGGATGCTGTCGCGCATGAGGCGGCAGCATTCGCTCTGGATTTCGGCATCGAGCGACCGCAGCAGGACGTTGCCGCCCAGCGGAAGGGGCAGGCCGTAGGAATTCTTGAACCAGCGGCCCAAGTCCACGATGCGGTGGAACCCTTCGCGGTCGTAGGTCATCTGGGCCTCGTGGATAATCAGGCCGCAGTCCACGCTGCGCTCGCGGACCGCGTCGGTGATCCTGTCGAAGGGAGTGACCACGGGCTCGAAGTCGGGTTGAAAGAGCTTGCAGGCGAGGTAAGCGGTGGTCAGCGTCCCCGGTATGGCCACGCGCTTTCCCTTGATCTCGTCGTGTTCCATGGGGCGATTGGCGATCAGCATAGGGCCGTAGCCGTCGCCGATGGACGAGCCGCTCGACATCAGCACGTACTTGTCCGCCACGTAAGGATAGGCGTGGTAGGAGATCGCGCTCAGCTCGTACTGTCCCTCCATGGCCTTGCGGTTCAGGGTTTCGATGTCTTCCAGCACGTGACGGAAGGTCACTTTTGGCGAACGGACCTTCTTGGTGGCGAGCCCGTAAAACATGAAGGCATCGTCGGAGTCCGGGCTATGCGCGCTGGTGATCTCCAGGGGAGCGACAGAAGTCATAATTGGGGAGGAAGCAAGCTTCCAGTTTACACCACGGCGGAAGCAGAACCATTACAGGAAGACCACAGCGAAAATGGAAAAGGGCGGTCATCCTGCGGTGTGGGAACCCGGAAAAGCCGGTTGGCGTCATCCGATATGCGCGATGCAGGCGCTTTGCCTACAATAACAGTAGGGCCCTCGGGGTATCCGACCCTTCGACTCTTCCGTGCTACCTTGTTCCCTCACTACGGATGAGGCCGCCCTCATCGTAGCCCGGTTCTATTCTGTCACCTCCCGCCGCTTCCGGGAGAAGCGGCTAAGAAGAACGTCTTTCTCGTCTTGGAATCCAAACCGGCTGATTCCACCTTCAGTGTGCTCCCGGCTGGTATGCTTGTCAATAGTCCTTGGCGTACTGCTGGTTGGTTTTTTTCCGTAGGCCGGAATACAGTGTTTCGAGGGTTTTTCTCGAGGAAATCACAGCCCCTCACCGGAGCGCCGGCCGTGCGGCGCCTCAAGACTTACTCGGCGCAAAGCGGTTACGTGTATCAGTATTACTACGAGGGGCAGCGCCCGTTTCAAAAGGCCGATGAAGCCGGCACGGAATACGTATTCACCATCAGCGCGGACCGTAAGAATTGGCACGCGGCCAGCGTGCTGGTTTCCGGAGCCGCCATCCGCGCGTGGGAGGAGAACCATGCGCGCGAGTTATCTTCCACCGAGCGCTACGCTGTCTGCAAGATGGCGCTCTTCCAGGCATTCGACGAGCGCACCACGCCCGACCAGATGAAGAGCGAAGTGCGCGTGCGCGGCGCCGACGTGGAAGGCATCATTGAATCGCTGGGATTGTAATCGGCTTCCGCTGCCAATTGGGCGTGCGGCGTTCGGATGATTGCGGACGCGGCAGACGGCGGTACATCTGCGCGGCGGCGGGCGTCGCGGTGGAAGATGCCGGGGTCCCGACCGGGATCAGGCAGACCCCGTTGTACGAGTCCGGGCCGGCAACATCCAGGTTGTTGTCGCCGGTCGTGAGGCCCGTCGGAATCGTCAGGTTGATCTGATACAGTCCGGCGAGCTGCGGCGCCAACCCGGAATAGGAGACGTTGGCGGTCGTGCCGCCGACGTAGGCCGCGATCGTACTGGCCGCCGTGCTGAACGGGTTGGTGGGTCCCGCCGCGCCATCGGAAATTGCCGGATTGACCGCGCCCAGCCCGGTGAGGAAGATCGAAACTGTCTCACCGATCTGGGCCGGGTTTTGAGCTGTCACAAGGGATCCGTCCTGGTGCCGCGCGTCTCCATACCCGAGGCCGTTCTGGCTTTGTGTGAGAACGCCCGGCGCGGTAGTGGCAATCTGCATGGTGACCGTATTCGATGCGGTGCCATTGTTGATCACCTGGATCTGCGCGACTCCCGATGTCACCGCGTAGGGCACGATGGCCGAGAGTTGGTTCTGGGTCACGTAATAGAGGGGCGCGGCGATTCCGTTGATCTTCACCTGCACGTTGCCGAGCGTGGTCGGGAAGGGCACGGTGGAAGCCACCTGCGTGCCCGATGAGAGATTCGATCCGTAGAGTACGAGCAGTTCGCCGGGTGCGATGCCCGCGGTAAACGGCGCGAAACTGCCTGCATTGACCACCCCGGTCGGATCGAGGAAGACGCCGCTGGGGCTGATGCTGCTGCTCATCGCGGGCGCCGGCAGGGCGACGCCGAGCGACAAAAACGGGCCGATACCGCTTGCGATGCGGATGCCGGCCGCGCCGATGACGTAGTTCGTCGCCGGATTGCTATAGGTTCCGTTGGAGGAGAAGTTGTAAGTGTCGCTGTAGGTGTAATTGATCGGCGCGCCGTTATCCAGAAAATCGATCAGGCGCTGATGTCCGAGAATCGCTCCGCTGTTCGCGTTGAGCGAGCCATAGAAGGTGTCCGGCGCGGCATAGCCATTGGCCAGCGTGGACTCGTTCTG
>DATJYJ010000521.1:0-4259 GCA_035578025.1 Verrucomicrobiia bacterium | reverse complement strand
CGAGCGGCGCTCCACTGCGCGCTGAATGCGGATATCGATTTCATCGAGAGGGCAGGGCTTAATCACGTAGTCGAAGGCGCCGATGCGAATGGCTTCAATGGCGGTATCGATGGAACCGTGGCCGGTGAGCATGATGACCTCGACGGCCGGCGCCTTCTCGTGGATGGCCTTGAGCACCTCCAGGCCGTTCATGTGGGGCAGGCGAAGGTCGAGGAGCACAATGTCCGGCTCGCATTCCGCGACGCGGCGGACAGCTTCCTCACCGGTGCCGGCCGCGGCGGTCGAGTAGCCGAGACGCTGCAACTCGCCGCCCAAAACGTGGCGGAAGGCGGAGTCGTCATCAACCAGGAGGATGTTGGCTTTCATGATGCAGCGGCCTCGGCGAGCGCGGGAAGGACTACTTCGAAGGTGGAGCCTACGCCGACGGAGCTTTCCACAGTGATTTCGCCTCCCCAGCGGCGGACGGCATTCAGCGAAAGGAATAGACCGAGGCCGGTGCCGCCTTGGCGCAGACTGAAAAACGGTTCGAAGATGTGGCGCCGGTTCTCGGCGGAGATACCGCAGCCGTTGTCGGCGACGCGAATGTGGATACGTTCGGCGGCCTCGACCATGACCACGACGTGTCCGCCCGTAGCCGGGCAGGCCTGGATAGCGTTGAGGATGAGGTTGATCAGCACGTTTTGAAACTCGGCTTCGTCGGCGCGGACGTGTAGGGCCGACGCGATCGGAGCGACCTCCACCGCAACGGAGTGGGCGCGCGCCGTGGGCGCGGTGAGGCGTTCAACGGCGGCAATGGCCTCTCCGGCATCGATGATCCCGGCGCCGGAGCTCTGGCCGCGCGCCATACGAAGGAAGTGCTGGGTGATGCCGCGGCAACGGATCAGTTGCTCGCGAGCGATGGCCGCGTTTTCGTGTATCCGCTGGTCGGACGGGGTATCGCGGAGGATACCTTCCACGCACATCAGCACCGTCGCGAGCGGCGTATTCAGTTCGTGCGAGAAGCCGGAGGCGAGTACGCCAACCGAAGCGAGGCGGTGCGATTCGGCGAGGTGGGCCTCGGCGGCGCGGCGCTCGGAGATGTCGCGCCAGACCTCTACCACGTGGGTCATGCGCCCGCCGCTGTCGAGGATCGGCGAGGCGTGGACCTCCTCCCAGGCGACCGTTCCCTCTAGCGTGCGGCGCTCGCAGATGCGGACCTGGCGGCCGCCGGCGGAGAGGCAGGCGAGCGTGGGGCAATCGTCGACGGTGCAGCCGCCGGGTGCGACATCGCGGCAGCAGCAGCCGACCAGGGTGTCGCGCGAACTGCCGGCGCGGCGCAGGAAGGCATCATTGGCGGCGATGACCTGGCGACCCTCGTCGAGGACCACGATGCCGTCGTCGATCGAGTTGATGACGCGCTCCAGGCGCTCGCGCTGGTCGCGTACCTCGCCCACCAGGCCGCTCATGGAATCCGCCATTGTATTGAACTCGCGGGCGAGCCAAGCGATGGTGTCCGAGCCCTGGTCAGGCACGCGGCGGGCGAGATCTCCGGCGACGATCTGGCGCGCGGTGGTTTCGAAACGCTGGAGCCGCCGCAAAACGGAAAGGCGGACCACCAGCACGATGGCGCTGACCAGCAGAAGCGTCAGGGCGGCGGCTCCCGCGACCATCCAGCGGAGGTCGGCGGTCATGGCGGCGCGCATCTCGCCGGTGTTGTAGTCGAGTATCAAGATGCCGTTGATTTTGTGCTGCGGGTCGTGGCACTGGTAGCAGGCTTCGCGGTTGTGGATGGGGATGACGGTTCGGAGGACCGTGCCGCCGCGGGTTTCGATGACGCGGCTGTTGCCGCGTTGGTCGGGTGGATAGCGATGGCAGGCCTGGCAGGTAGGGGAATCGATCCGAAATTCCGAGGGCGTCTCGATGCGGCGCGAGGAGTAGCGGGCCGCGCCGAACCGGTCTAACACGACGAGCTGCTCGACGCGCGCCTGGCGGCCGAAGCTTTCCACCATACGGCGGATGAGCGTGCGGTCGTTCTCGATCATCTGGTGTTCGAGCGCGACACGGATCAGGTCGCCCTGCGCCAACGCGGTGGAGCGGGCGCCATCGAGCAGAGCACGGAAATGATGCGTGGAGTAAACGTACGCGGCGGCGGTACAGGCCGCTACTACGGCCGCGGTCACACCGAGCGCGAGGCCGAGCGTCGTGCTGCCAATTTTCAGCCGCATGGCTGGACTGGGGGAATGGTAGAACACGGCGGGGCGGGAAGGCAAACGGGCGGTGCTCAGCACCGCCCGCAGTCGCCAGTTCCGGCACGCGCCGCCGGCCGAGCTGCTCGACGAGGGTCGCCATCCCGGCGCGCCTGGCCCCCAGCCTGGCCGCGCCGTCGGCGCCAAAAGTCAGGCTCGTATCTGCGGAAAGACTGACAGGATGGCAGAACCCTGACTGCCAAATTGGCAGATGCCGCCGTGACAGCAGTCGGGAAGTGCTTGAAACGCCGTGGGGGCGGTCGTGGCGAGCGGTGTGCCCTATCGCGGCGCATGGAAATGTTTCTGATGGTCCTCTGCATGAGCGTGCTCGGGTTGGCGCTGGCGGCCATGGCTTTCGGATCGGCCACGCGTCCCGAGCGCACGACACCGACGGCGCACGTCCAGCCGGGAGCGGCGCAGACTCGGTTCTTCGTGGACCCGACGCCCGGTCGGGTGCCCATCGAAGCGCTGCTGCTCGAAATCGAAAACCACGTGCGCCTGGAGCAGGCGGCGGCGGAATCGTTCGTTGAGTTTCCGACGAAAGCGATGCTGCACAGCAAGACGACATCGACATTCGTGAATTGAGGTTGCCATGACAAACGGACTGCCGGACCTGTTGAAGGGCCTCTCGCCGGAAGACGCGAGCGAGGTCCTGGCGCTCGGCAAGCGCCTGCTGCTTTCGAGCGGCGCGGAGCTGTTCCACCTGGGGCAGGATGCGGATGCCTTGCACGTGATCCAGCGGGGGCGCATCCGGCTCACGCTGCCGATGCAGTTGCGGGGGCACGACGAGCAGGTGCTGGTGGAGGAGCGGACGCCCGGGCAGACCGTGGGATGGTCGGCATTGATCCCGCCGTACCGCTTCACCCTGACGGCCACGGCGCCCCTCGAGACCGAGGTGGTGAGTTTTTCGCGCGAGCCGCTGCTGGCGCACTTCGCGGAGCATCCGGCGGTGGCGCAGACCATTTCCCTGAACCTGGCATCGGTGATCGGGCAGCGGCTGCAACTCTTCCAGACCATGTGGCTGCGCGAGATGCAGCGGACGGTGGAACTCCGGTATGCGTAGGCTCGCGGTGGCGGCGCTGCTCCTGGTGGGAGTAGCCGCGCCGCAAACCGCGCCGAAGCGCGCGGAAGAGAAGCTCGAGTTGCCACCCCCGCCGTTCAGCGAGGGTATCTATCCGTGCTCCAACTGCCACGCCGCGATGCCGGTGGATCGCAAGCGGCGCGAGCTGACCATGATGCACACCGATATCGTGCTCAAGCACGACGAGGAGCATCGCTGGTGCCTGGATTGTCACGACGCCACCAACCGCGACCAGTTGCACCTGGCCAGCGGCGAGCCGGTGCCGTTCGAGGAATCGTACCGGCTGTGCGGCCAGTGCCATGGCGAGAAGCTGCGGGACTGGCGCGCGGGTGTGCATGGGCGCCGGACGGGGAACTGGAACGGCGAGAAGCAGTATCTGCTGTGCGTCCACTGCCACAGCCCGCACCAGCCGCGATTCAAAGCGATCGCGCCCAAGCCGGCGCCGAAGAAGCCGCAGCATCCGGGAACGAACACGGGAGCGACCCATGGAAACTGAGAACAAGACCTCGATGACGCGCCGCGGGTTCGCGGCGGCGGCCGTGGGCGCCGCCACATGGGTGCTGACCTCGTGCGGGCCGAAGCGCCTCTACGACGTTCCAAAGGAACAGCTCAAGCAGTCCATTGCCGATTTGGAACGCCAGTACAAAGAGAAGCGCGGGATGGACATCAAGATCTCGGACGCCGGTCCGATGCCTGGGGTGCATTTCGCCTATGCGCTCGATCTTTCCCGGTGCGTGGGCTGCAGGCGGTGTGTCTACGCGTGCGTGGCGGAGAACAATCAGTCGCGCGATCCGCAGATCCACTGGATCCGCGTGCTCTCGATGGAGAAGGAGAAGGGCGTCGACCTAGCCGATGCCGACCCTTACTATCAGCCTGACCAGGTGCCGGAGGAGGGCCACTTCTACATGCCCGTGGCGTGCCAGCACTGCGAGAATTCGCCGTGCACCAAGGTC
>DATJYJ010000520.1:0-5537 GCA_035578025.1 Verrucomicrobiia bacterium | reverse complement strand
TGGTCCACGCGCAGCTTCCCCGCCTCGCCGTTCCCGCACACCATGTACCCCGGCGATCTCCAGATGGAAAACCGCATCCCCGAGACCGTCCGCACCGAGCTCGAACACCGCGGCCACAAGGTGACCATGCGCCCGCCGTGGTCGCTCAACGATTCCGCCGGAATCGTAATTGATTTCGTGAACGGCACCGTCAGTGCCGCCGCCGACCCGCGGACCGCCGCCCTGGCCCTGGCGTGGTAACGTGGGGCGGGATTCCCGGCGTTCTCCTGTGGTACCTTGCCTGATACGTTCCAAACGTCCCAGCCCGCGCTGCTCCGCTCCCTCCGCCGCTGCCGGCTTGCTGCGCATGATGATCGTGAGCACCGTCGTGATCGCGCTGGCCGCGGTCAACGTGCGCGGCGTGCGCACCACCGCCGATGCCAGCAATCTCTTCGCGGCCGGCAAGCTGCTGCCCCTGGCGATATTTGTCGTGGCCGGCCTTTTCTTTCTTGACCCCACGCGTCTTTCGCTTGCTGCCGCTCCGCCATAGCAAGCGTTCTCTCAATCGGTAATGCTCCTGGTATACGCGTTTCACCGGATTCGAAATGGCCGTGATCCCCGCCGGCGAAATCCGCGACGCCGCCGCCCGCTTCCTCGGCCCCGGCGGCGCCGTCATGATCACGGGGGGAATTCTGGTCTCGCTCCGTGGGGATGGCGATCTACGCCGTGCGCCGCTAGCGAACCTTCTCCGCCAACGCCTTCGCCAGCGCTACCGGATCCACTCCCTCCGCCGTCACCGCGTAGCCGCCCAGAAAGCGGCCCTTTCGAAACACGCACACGCGCCCGAGGTACTTGTCCGTCCCGACAAACGCTTCGTCGGCGATCGGGGTCGCAGCCGCACCTTCGAATCTCGCCTTGAGCTTCTGCATCACGTCCGCCGCCGCGTCGTCCGTCACCACGAACGCCTTGCCGAACTCGTACTGCGCCACGTACCCGCGCTGCAGGATCCGCAGCCCGAGCACCGATTCCGGCACCAGCCGCAGGGATTGCTGCTTCTCCTTCGGAAACCACCCCAGCGCCGCCGGCGGAGACGCATCGCCCGGCACCGCCTTCTCGAGCGCCGACGCGAAGGCCTTCAGCGACGCCGTGTGGTCGCCCTCCGGGTTGGCCGCGATCTCGACGTAATACTTCCCCTTGGCGAAGATCAGCCGCCGCGGCACGATCTGCCCGCCCATTCCAACGCCATACTCCGGCTGCCGCAGATCGCGGTTGGCGCTGAACATCCCGTAGGCGAAATCGGCATCGCCCATGTCCGAGATGTCCAGCACAAAGGTAACCTCGCCCTTCTGGCACGTCACCCCGTGCATTTCCTGGAAGTTGTACAGGATATAGCCTTCGGCGTTGCCGTCCATGTACTCGAACAGGTTGTCGGCGGTGTAGGAACGTGCGGCTCCGGACTGCGTCCAACCCGCCACCAGGTTGCATGATGGCGTGGGCCCGCCCGCGGCGGCGGCAACGCCGGACAACACCGCCGCCGCGAGCACCGCCTTCAGCACGCGAACAGCTCCTGCGCGCGGATCAGCCGCTCCGCCACGCGCACGCCGTGAGGGCACTGCACCGTGCACACCGGGCAGGCGTCGCAGCGCACCGCGGCATGCTCCGCCGGCAGTTCCAGGAAGCGCTCGCGGCCCAGCGCGAACTGCCCGTACCCTTCCGCGTATGTGACGAAGCGCAGCACATCCTGCACCGGCAAGCCCTTGGGGCACATTCCGTCGCACTGCCCGCACATGTTGCAGTAATACGGCCGGATGACTTCGCGCCGCACCGCGAGCAGCCTGGCATCCGCGTCCGAGAAGGCCTGCACGCCGGCCTTGATGTTCTCGTCCAACTGGTCCATGTCGGTCATGCTCGGCACGGTGGTGCTGACATTGGGATTGCGTGTCACCCAGCGCAGCACGGCAGCCATGGCTCCGGGCTGTTTCAGTTTCTCCGCGTTGGGATTGGGGCCGCCGCGCCCGCGTCCGCCGCGTCCGGTGCCGTTGCCGCCGGCCATGATCTTCATGGCGACGATCCCTTTGCCCGCCTTGGCGGCGGTCTCGATGGCCTCGGTCACCGCCGGCTCCATGGTGAAGTTGTAGGCGCTCAGGATGACGTCGATCTTCTCGTGCTTGGCCAGCCACGGGATCAGGGTCGACTGCCCGCTGTGGGTGCTGACGCCGGCGAAGCGGATCTTGCCGGCCTTCTTCGCGGTTTGCTGCGCGTCGATCAGGTCGTCGGTGACTTCGTCGGGCCGGGTCTTGGCGTGGAGATACCAGATGTCTACATGATCGGTGCCAAGCTCCTTGAGGCTGGTGTCGAGATCCTTCAGGGCGTCCTCGCGGGTCGCGGCATGGCTCTTGGTGGAGAGCGTCACCTGGTTGCGTTTGGCCTTGAGCGCCGCGCCCACCATGCGCTCGTTGTTGCCCTGCATGTAGCCGCGGGCGGTGTCGAAATAGGTGATGCCGAGGTCGGCGGCGCGTTCCACCACGCTGCCGTCGGAGGTGATCATGCAGCCGAAGCCGACCGTAGTCACCTTGAGCCCGGTTTTGCCCAGTATGCGGTACTGGAACGCCGGCCCGGAAGACAACCGGGACGGCGCGGTCGATTGCTGTTGCGGGGAATCCGCCGAGCGGGTCGCGGAAGCGGCTGCCGGCAGGGCCAGGCCGGCTGCCAGGAAGTTGCGTCGGGAAGATGACATGGGAACGACCTCCTTATCTATTAAAGGATGATAATATCCGGTTTCAGGGGACAGCGGGAGGTCACCATGGAACGTAGGACGCTATTTCAATTGGCGACGGCGGCGGCCGTCTTACGGCGGAGCCTGCCGGCTCAGCCACAGCGGCGCATGGGATTCGGCGGGCACCCCGAATCCTTCCCGTCCGGGGAACAGAGAGCCACGGTCGCCATCGCGCAGGGCGGCGAGCGCCGCAAGAACGTCTACGACGCGCTCAAGGCGATCGACAAAGACCTCCAGGCGAAGATGAAGGGTAAGAAGTACGCGGTCATCAAGCCCAACTTCGTCAACACGCAGAACCAGCTCGCCGCCAGCCACTCCGATTCCATGCGCGGCATCCTCGATTACCTGGGCGAGCGCTTCAAGGGCCCGGTTGTGATCGCCGAGTCCAGCGCCGGAGATACACGGCAGGGGTACGAGAACTTCAAGTACGGCGCGCTCACCTCCGAGTACCGCAAGCAGCAGCTCAAGCTGATCGACCTCAACGACGAAGGTAAGTTCGACCGCATCGCGCTGCTCGATGCCGACCTGCACATCGTGCCGTGCCGGATCGCGGCGCGGCTGGTGGACCCCGAAGCGTTCGTGATCTCGGCGGCGATGCTGAAGACGCACAACACCGTGATCGCGTCGCTGGGGATCAAGAACATGGTGCTCGGCGCGCCTCTGCACCAAGCCAACGGCGAGACGCCGCGCTGGAACGAGAAGCGCAAGTACCACGTCGGGCTGCGCCAGACGCACTACAACATGATGGTGACCGCGCAGCGGCTCAACTGGGGCGCCACCCTGATTGACGGCTACGAGGGCATGGAAGGCAACGGCCCCAACTCCGGCACGCCGGTGCCTTCGCGCATCGCGCTGGCGTCAACCGACTACGTGGCGGCGGATCGCATCGCCGCGGAAACGATGGGGGTCAACCCCGAGTGGCTTGGCTACGTGAAGTACTGCGGCGCGATCGGGCTCGGGCAGTTCGACCCGGCGAAGATCGACGTGATCGGCGCCAAGGTGGCCGATGTGAAGAAGGCCTACCGGATGCACCCCGACATCGAGCGCGAGCTGCAGTGGCAGGGGCCGATGACGGAGCTGCCGTTCAACCTGGGCTGGACGCGGGCTCCAGGCGACGACTACGTCGCCTAGAACAGATTCCAGAGGAACTGGTTGTAGACCTCGTGGTGGTACTGCACCTCGGGGGCCTTCACGAACGTGCCTAGCTGGCGCGGGCAGCGGTCGGCCGACGCCTGTTTGAGATCCGCATAGCGGGCCTTCACGTCCTCTCCGAGCAGCTTGGTGTTCCACTCGGCCGCGCGGAAGTTGGCCATGGCGTCGTAGATATTGTCGGGCAGGTAGCGCGCCGCCTGGCGCAGGTTCTTGATGCGCGCGATGTCGCCTTCGAGACCGGTCTTAAACACGGCCAGCATCACCAGGTACGGGTTGGCGTCCGGCGCGACCGAGCGGACTTCGACGCGCGCGCTGCGCTCGTTCCCTATGGGAATGCGGATCATCGAACCGCGATCCACGGGCGACGCTTTGAGCTGGTTGGGCGCTTCGAAGTGGGGATCGAGCCGGCGGTAGGCGTTCACGCTGGGGTTGAGCAGCAGGCAGATGTCGTTGCCGTGGGTCAAAATGCGGTCCACGAACTGCCAGGCGAACTTGCTCATCTTCTCCAGGCCGTTGGGATCCCAGAAGAGGTTCTTGCCGTTCTTGCTCACCGAGACGTTGGTGTGCATGCCGCTGCCGTTGACGCCGACCACCGGTTTCGGCAGGAAGCTGGCGGTGAAGCCCATCCTGGTGGCCACCTGGCGGCAGATCAGCTTGTAGAGCTGGATCTGGTCGGCGCCGGCCACGACCTCGCTGTAGTTGTAGTTGATTTCGAACTGCGAGGGCGCGACTTCGGGATGGTCCTTCTCGTTCTGGAAGCCCATCGACCGCTGCACTTCGGCGGTCCTGTCGATGAAGAGCCGCAGCGGGTCGCCGGGCAGCGAGTGGTAGTAGCCGCCCTTGTTGACGTATTCGAACTTGCCGGTCTCGTGGTAGTGGCGCTCGGCGTCGATGCCCTGGAAGATGAAGCCTTCGATCTCGTTGGCCGCGTTGAGCGTGTAGCCATGCTTCTTGTGCAGGCCTTCCGCGAAGCCCTTCAGTGCGCCGCGGATATCGGCAGTGTACGGCGTGCCGTCCTTGTCGATGACCTCGCCGAACACCAATACCTTGCCAGGCCCGAAGACGTCGCTCGGTCCCCAGTAGAAGGCGCTCCAATCCATATGCAGACGGAGATCGCTCTCGCGCTGCGCGGTGAAGCCGCGGATGGAGGAGCCGTCGAAGGTCAGATTGTCCGAGTTCCTCACCAGGAACTTCTTGTCGTAGTCGAGCATGTGCAGACGGCCTTCGAGGTCGCTGAACAGGACGGTCACGGCTTTGATGCGCTTTTCGTCCGCGAGGTACTTTATGCGCTCCTCCTGGAGCTGGTGCATGGGCACGCGAGCGTGGCGCTGGGCTTTCGCCTGAAGGTTGAGTTCCTCCAGCTCGGCATATGGGAGGCTCAGGAAATCTTGGAGTTCAGTTGGCATTTTGGGATGAACATTTATTTTCGGTGACAGGCTCGCGAGGCGCCAATAGATTGTGTTTATGCAGCCCCTTCAAGAAGTTTATCGAGCAGCCTGTTAATCTCATCAAAATGCCAAATACCCTGCTGGACCGGCTGGACGAGTGGAAGCGAAGGTTCGGCGGCCCAGAAAACGGCGAGCTGGAGCGCCTGCTGGCACGCGTGGCGCGCAGCCCGATCCGCGACGCC
>DATJYJ010000519.1:0-11630 GCA_035578025.1 Verrucomicrobiia bacterium | reverse complement strand
TCCCGGTTCGTTGATGCCTTTGGCCGCGAAAAGCTCCGGCCGGAAGAGATAGATCCACTGCCCGTTCTTGGCTTTGGCGACTTGCCCCGGGTCGCCGCCGTCGCCGCAGAAGAGAGTTCCGTCGGGCGTCACGTTGAAATGAATCGACCACTCGTCGCGCTGCAAATGATAGCGGGTGCGTTCGCCGGTTTCGACGTTGTATCCGGCCAGCCAGAAATCTTCGCCGCGCGGCGTTTGCAAATCGTACCAGATGGTCTTGCCATCGTGGCTCCAGAATTCGTGTCCGAAGATCTCCATCGACATGGTGCGGTTGTGAATCTTGGTGATCTGCGAGCCGTCGGTGCGGATGGTCCAGATGCGGTCCACTTTGTGCCAGGGTCCCTCGTGGCAGAACATCAGCAGGGTCGGATCGGTGGGCGAAAACTCGAGGTGATTCAACCAGTCGGTCGCGCGGTGAATGACCTTGACCTCGCCGGTCCTGGCGTTGAGCGTGAACATCGCCATGGGCAGTCGGGCCGCCAGCCGCTGCTCCATCATCTGCCCCTTGTTGAGCGGCTGCAGCAGATTCTGCTGCTGATTGGTGTTCTGCGCCTGTGCCTGCTGCCCGGCGCGCTGGTTGTAGTCGACCCCATCGCCTTCGATGTAAGTGCCCGCGAGCAGCGTCTCGTCGGCATTGACCGTCGCGATCGATCCCCGTCTCGGCAGTTTGCCGATGGTCCGCGTGGCCAGCGTATCGACGTCCGTGGCCAATACGTCATCGCCGCGGATGTAGTACACGTTTTGCGTCTTGTGGCCGGTGACGATGATGCGCGCGCGTCCCGGCACCACGACTTTGGTAGCTTTGGTTGCCAGGTCGAGCACGTGGATCCCCTGCGGCGACGTGTAGACCATCTTTTTGCCGTCGGCGGTATATCCGTTCTGGTTGAAGTACAGGCTGGCGCTGTTGGGCTCGTCGGTGAGCCGCACCACGCGGTGGCCGGTGTCGGGTTCGATCCAGGTTTTCGGCGGCGGGTCGCCGGCGAAGAGCAGGCAGGCCGTGAGCGCAGAGAGACAAATTGGTCGAAGCATCGCTACCCTCATTCTGGTGCAGACCCCATAATGCTCACCGCGGGCCGGCGAGGTCAAACGGATTCAGGCAGCTGGGCGCCGTTTTGAGATGTGAAACGACGCCCGTATAGAAGTGATAGCAGGCCGGAGGGTTGTCGGCGGGCGGGCCAACCGGGAGCGCCCGGATGTTCCACTGCTTCAAACCCGCCGGCGTCCGTGGGGCAGGTTTCCGACCTGCCCAGCCCGTAAACTGGTAACCATGACGCCCGCCATCCTGGTGCGAGATCTGCGCAAGTCGTACGGCCTGAAAGCCGCTGTAGACGGCGTCGATCTCGAAGTGCCGCGCGGCTCTTTCTTCGGATTCCTGGGACCTAACGGCGCGGGCAAGTCGACCACGATCCGCATGCTCACTGGCCTGATTCCGGCTGACAGCGGCACCATCGAAGTTCTCGGCTTCCGACTTCCCGATCAGGAGCTGGAAATCAAGAAGCGCATCGGTCTCGTGCCCGACGAGTCTCTGCTCTTTGACCGGCTTACCGGCCTCGAGTTTCTGGAATTCGTCGGCCGCATGTACGCGCTGGAGCGCTCCACGGCAATCGAGAGGGCGCGCGGTCTTATGGACCTCTTCCAGCTCCAGGCCGACCGCAAGATCATCGGCGAGTACTCCAAGGGCATGCGCAAACGCGTCGCCATGGCGGCGTCCCTGATTCACCATCCCGAGCTTTTCCTGATGGACGAGCCATTCGAAGGCGTCGACGCCGTGGGCGCGCGACTCATGAAGGACATCCTCATCGACCAGGTGCAGCGCGGCGCCACCATTTTCCTCACCAGCCACGTGCTCGAGGTCGTCGAGCGCCTCTGCGACCGTGTGGCCATCATCAATCAGGGACGCATCGTGACCAGCGGCACCCTCGACGAGTTGCGCTCGGGCGGCGAATCGCTGGAAGACGCCTTTGTGCGCGTGGTCGGAGCCGGGCAGGCGGTCGGCCGGCTGGAGTGGCTGTGATCGCGGCGATTCTGCGCGCCCAGTGGCTCAGCATGCGGCTCGGCGGAGGCCGTGGAGGCGTCTTCAGCCTGATCACCGGCGTCGTCTGGTACGGGATGTGGACCTTCCTGTCCTGGCTCGCCTTTTACGAGGCGCGCGAGGCGCCGGCGGACGCGCTCCTGGAGTACCTCCCAGTGGCCTTCCTCGGCGTCTGGATCTACTGGCAGGTGATGCCGGTGCTCACCGCAAGTCTGGGCAGTTCGCTGGACATGCGCAAGCTTTTGATCTATCCGGTGCCCCACGATCGCCTCTTCCGCGTGGAGATTCTCCTGCGCTCGGCCACCGGCGCGGAGATGATCATGGTGGTCTGCGCCGGCACGGCGGGACTGATCGCCAATTCCGCGGTGGGAAGTTGGCGAGCCCTGCCGCCGGCCCTGCTGTTCATCGCGTTCAACCTGCTGCTGGCGAGCGGCGCGCGCAGTCTGCTGGAGCGCCTTCTTTCCAAACGCCGGCTGCGCGAATTGCTGGTCTTCGTGCTGTTCATGCTGTGGATGGTTCCGCGCTTGCTTTGGCTCACCGGACGCTGGCCGCAGGTGCGCGGTTGGGGCAGCGTGGCTCAGGGCGTGATCTGGCCCTGGAGTGCGGCGGCGCTGGTTGCGCTCGGGCACTCTGTCGCCGGCGGCCTGCTCTCCCTGGCATGCTGGACCGGTCTTGCCGCGTGGTTCGGCCGATCCCAATTCGAACGCAGCTTGCGCTACGACGCTATCGCCGCGCAGTCCACGCCGGTCACCAACGGCCTGACCCGCGCGCAGTCGCTTGCGGACGCGCTCTACCGGCTACCCTCCCTGGTACTGCGCGACCCGCTGGCCGCTATCGTCGAAAAGGAGCTACGCTCGCTCGCGCGCACACCGCGCTACCGCATGGTCTTCGTCATGGGATTCTCCTTCGGCGTGATGATCTGGCTGCCCCTGGTTCTGGGCAGGCGCGCCGAAGCTCACTCGACGATTTCCCACCACTTCCTGACGGTTGTCTGCGTCTACGCGCTGACGCTGCTCGGCCAGGTTTCGTATTGGAACTGTTTCGGCTTCGATCGTTCGGCCGCGCAGATCTACTACGCCGCGCCGCAGCCCATCCGCCTCACCCTGATCGGAAAGAACCTCGCCTCGATGGTCTTCGTTTATCTGGACGCATTCATCCTCACCGTGGTGGTGATGATCTTCCGCATCCGGCTGAGCGCCGGTCAACTTCTGGAGACTTTCCTGGTGCTGGCCGTGTGCTCGCTCTACATGCTGGCCATGGGCAACATCAGCAGCGTACAGTATCCGCGGGGCCTCAATCCCGAGCGCGTTTCGCAAGGCGGCGCTTCCACGCGTTTCCAGGCGCTGGTCTTCCTGCTATACCCGCTCTCGCTGCTGCCGGTCTTTCTGGCCTACCTGGCGCGCTACGCCTTCTCCAGCGACCTGATTTTCTACATCGTCCTGACGATGGCGGCCCTGATCGGCGGCGCCGTTTACTGGATCGCGATGGACTCCGCGGTCGCCGCCGCCATCGGCCGCCGCGAGCAGATCATCTACGAGCTCTCGCACGCCGATGCCCCGATCGCAGCCGACTGAGCGCCTTGTGGGGCAGGTTTCCGGCCTCCCCGCGCCCGTAGCGCGCCCGCGTTACTGCTTGCTCTTCAGCACATCCACCAGTTCCTTCACCGCCGCCGCGCTCTTCTGCAGCTTTGCTTGCTCATCGCCGGTGAGCTTCACCTCGTAGATCTTCTCGATTCCGCTGCCGCCCAGCTTCACCGGCACTCCGACAAACAAGCCGTTGATCCCGTACTCGCCCTCCAGGTAGGCCGCGCACGGCAATACCTTCTTCTTGTCTCTCAGGATCGACTCCGCCATCTCGACCGCCGCGGCCGACGGGGCGTAGTAGGCGCTTCCGGTCTTGAGGTACTTCACGATCTCCGCGCCGCCGTTGGCCGTGCGGTTCACGATGCGGTCGATGGTTTCCTGGTCCATCAGCTCCGTCAGCGGAATGCCGCTCACGTTGCACAACCGCACCAGCGGCACCATGGTGTCGCCGTGTCCGCCCATCACCACCCCGACCACGTTCTCCACGCTGACGCCCAGTTCCATCGCGATGAACGTGCGAAAGCGCGCGCTGTCCAGCACGCCGGCCATGCCGATCACGCGGTTCTTCGGGAACTTGGAGATCCAGTACGCCGCCTGGCACATCGCGTCCAGCGGGTTGGTGACCACAATGATGATGCAGTTGGGCGAGTGCCTGGCCACCTGCTCGGTAGCCGTCTTGATCACCTCGTAGTTGGCCATCAGCAGGTCGTCGCGGCTCATTCCCGGCTTGCGCGGGAAACCCGCCGTAATGATCGCGATGTCGGAGTTTTCGGTCGGCGCGTAATCGTTGGCGCCGGTCACCATGACGTCATAGCCCTGCACCGGTCCGGATTGGAGCAGATCCAGCCCCTTGCCCTGCGGAACTCCCTCCACCACGTCCACCAGGACGACATCGGCGAGTTCCTTATCGGCAATCCGCACCGCACAATTCGCGCCGACATTCCCGGCGCCCACGACAGTAATCTTCTTTCGCAAGACAGACTCCTTGAGGTTGTGTGTTAACGCCCAGATTATAACTTGCGGCGGCCCATTGCCCGCCCTCAATGGGGCGTTCGCTTTTGCCGATTCGTTCCGCAGCCGGTCCAGCAGCGGCTTCAACTGCCACATCCATGGCTTCCGTGCTGAGTCAGCGCACGCTGAGAGTATCCTGTATGAATGCAACTCAAGCAGTTCCTGCTCGACGAATGGCTGGCGCAGAAGTTCTCCGCCGACCCACGGATTGAATTCGATCTTGGCTCGAGCACCGGCCCGGTGTGGACGCTGCGCGAACTGCTGGCTATCGAGGGCGGCGATGTAAGCGAGCGACTGCTGGAGACCGCGCTAAGCTACACCAGCCCGGAGGGCACGGCCGAGCTTCGTGAACAGATCGCGGCCATGCACGGGGTAGATCCCGAGGAGGTGCAGATCGTCACCGGGGCGGCCGAAGCGTTGCTTCTGCACTTCTATCAGGCCGCCGAACACGATGCGAACGTTGTGCTGCCCGAGCCGGGATTTCCGTCGAACACGGTCCTGCCGGAATCGCTCGGTATCGAGGTGCGCCGATACCGCCTGGACGCTGACAACCGATTCGCGATCGATCCGGACGAGATTCGGCGCCAGGTCGATCGCAATACGCGATTCGTGCTGGTGAATTCGCCTCACAACCCGACGGGCACGGTGATCAGCGAATCGGAAATGGAGAACCTGCACGATTTTTGCGCTGACCGCGGAGTGGGCTTCGTGAGCGACGAGGTTTATCATCCGATCTACCACGGCCCGGAATTGCGGTCGGCGGCCCGCCTGCCCCACGCGACCGTGCTGGGCGACTTCTCGAAGGCACTGTGCCTGAGCGGCCTGCGCACAGGCTGGATTATCGAGCGCGATCCGGCGAGGCGTGCCTGGTTCAAGAATGCGCGGAGCTACTTCACGGTCTCGAACACCGCTTTGGGCGAGCGGCTTGCCGCGCTGGCCGTCCGTCACCGCGAAACGATCTATCGACGCGCCCGTCGTATTGCAAGCGCAAACCTGTCCCTGCTGGATCGGGTTTTCGCAGAACACACCGGCATCCTGCGGTGGGTGCGACCTGCGGGCGGCATGACAGCATTCCCCTGGCTGGCCGATGGGAGCGACGGCCGCGAATTCTGCCGCGCAATGGCGCGCCACGGCATCCTCCTGGCGCCGGGCGATTGCTTCGGCGTGCCGTCGCATTTCCGGCTCGGATTTGCCGCCAGCGGCGAGAAGTTTGCGGCGGCGATGGAGCGAGTCGAGGCACTGCTGGGAAGGACGGCGGCCGCGGGATAATGCCACCCATAAATATGGGAAAATGACTGAAGTGAAGACTACCATCGAAATCCCCGACAGTCTCTTCCGGCGCGCCAAGTCGACCGCTGCCGAACGGGGTATCCCTTTGCGCGTGTTGGTGTCCGAGGCGCTGGCTGAAAAGTTGCGCCCGCAGGGCGCTGAAGAGAAACCGTGGATGAAGTCGTTTGGTAAGCTGCGCCACCTGCGTAGTGAGACGCGCAGGATAGATCGCATCATCCATGAGGAATTCGAACGGATTGAGCCCGAGGACTGGAAGTGATCCTCGATACGAATGGGCTTTCCGCGCTGGCCGACGGCGATGAGGCCTTGGAGTCCATCCTCCGCAATGCGAACGAGCTTGCGGTTCCGGTCATTGTTTTGGGCGAGTATCTCTACGGTATCCAGAAATCTCGCAATCACCTGCCATACCGGCGGTGGCTGGCGGGGTTTCTTCCTACCTGCCGCGTTCTGAGCGTTGATCCGTCTACGGCGGAAGCCTACGCGAAAGTCAGGGAGCAGTTGAAAGCCAAGGGCCGGCCCCTGCCCGCAAACGACGTCTGGATCGCTGCGCTCGCGCGACAGCACGGATTACCAGTGTTAAGCCGCGATCAGCACTTTGACTCTGTTTCAGGGCTGACGCGGGTTGACTGGTAGCGGAACCTGGTTGCGGATACAGGTTTTCAACGTGGCGTCCACGACCGGAACGGGCGGCCGGCGCTGAGCAGGCTGTGTCTATGCCGCCTTCCGGACTTTCATTTCCACTCTCAGTCCGAGCTTGGCCAATAGCGCAATCAAAGTGTCTACGGAGAACAAATGCAGCTTGCCCGCCATCAGGTTGGACACGCGGGGCTGCGTAATTCCCATGATTTTTGCGGCCTTAGCCTGGGTCAAGCTCCTTCTTTCGATCTCTTCGATCACGGCATCCATCATGACTGAGCGAAGGCGCAGGTTCGCGGCCTCGATCGGGCTGAACCCAAGCTGCTCGAAAACATCATCCGACTCGGACCTGTTACGCTTCATGACCTGTCCCTCTGCAGCACCAGTGCTCGGTAACGCCTGGCGGCGAGCTCGATGTCTGGTTGCTTTGTCTTTTGAGACTTCTTGGCGAAGGCGTGAAGCACGTGAACGGCTTCCCGGAACTTGGCCACGTAGAATACGCGGTACTCTCCTCCGGCACGCACGCGGATCTCCATCGCGCCGGCGCCGACCGACGACATCGGTTTCCAGTCCCGTGGGTCCTTCCCCAGTTGAACACGCCTTACCTCATAACCGACATCCCGCCGGGCCGCGGCCGGAAATGCTCTTATGCGCGCAAGACTGTCGCCGTGCCAGACGACCGGGCGTGACAACATCGTCACGGCTCTAGTATATAACTAATTGTATTAGTGGTTCAGTGGGACTGTGTGGGAGTGATGAGCGGCTCTTCTTACCCCGCCTTCACGCGCTTGACCGCGAATCCCTTCAGCTTCGGATGGTCCTTGTCTACGATGCGCAACTCGCCGGCGTCGTCGCCGGTCAATTTCAGCTCGAACGACAGGACGTCATCATCGTCGTCCTGAAACTCGAAGACGAGCTTGTCGCCATCCACGTGGGCGAAGAAAATCGGCGCCTCGTTGTCCCCGACCGGACGCACTTCTTGCAGATCGCCCTCGTCGTTCACGGTAAGGCCGCCGGCGTTCATCGTGCCCGAGATCTTCTCGCCGGCCTTTACCTTCAAGACCAGAAAGACCGTGTCTTTGAAGCTCGCTTGCCACGTGCCCGCGAACTTGTCTTCGCCCGCCGCAAAGGCAAGACCGGTGATCATCAGCAGGGCAGCAGCAAAACGCATATCAGATCTCCTCAGCATAACTCCTGCCACCCGGAAACCGCTGATATCCCGCCGCAAACCGCAACCCGACCTGTGCCGCGCCGCCACGCGCGTGGCCGATTTCTCACGCGGTCGGCAGGGCCGTGTCTGGTAAGATAGGGCGTAACCTCCCCACAAATTTGAAACCATGAAATTCGGCGTCATCGTGTTTCCCGGCAGCAACTGCGACCACGACGCATTCTTCGCGGTCAGCAACAACCTCGGGCAGCAGGCGGAATTCATCTGGCACGACTCGCACTCGCTGGGCGATATCGATGCCGTGATCCTGCCCGGCGGATTCTCCTACGGCGATTACCTCCGCTGCGGAGCCATCGCCAAGTTCTCGCCCGTGATGCAGGCCGTGAAAAAGTTCGCCGCCGATGGCGGGCTCGTGCTCGGCGTTTGCAACGGCTTCCAGATCCTCTGCGAGGCCGGCCTGCTGCCCGGAGCGCTGGTGCGCAATCGCGGCCTGAAGTTCATCTGCCGCGAGCTGCGCCTGCGAGCCGGCACCACCAATTCGCCCTTCACCAGCGCCGCCGAACCGGGCCGCATCTACCGCATGCCCATCGCTCACGGCGAGGGCTGCTACGTGGCCGACGAGCGCACGCTCGAAGAGCTCGAAGCCGACGGCCGCGTCGCCTTCCGCTACATCGACAATGCCAACGGCTCCATGCGCGACATCGCCGGCATCCTCAGCCGCGAGCGCAACGTCATGGGCATGATGCCGCACCCCGAGCGCGCCACCGAGCCGCTGATGGGCTCGAGCGACGGCCTCGTCGTATTCGAGTCGATGCTGCGCGTGGCGGTGCACGCATGAGCACGGCGGCCTTCCCGCCCGAGATCATCGCCCAGCATCAGCTCACCCCGGCCGAATACCAGAAGATCGTCGACATCCTGGGCCGCGAGCCCAGCTACACCGAGCTCGGTATCTTCAGCGTCATGTGGAGCGAGCACTGCTCCTACAAGAGCTCGCGCCTTCATCTCAAGAAGCTGCCCACGCGCGGCAAGCTCGTGGTGCAGGGCCCGGGCGAGAACGCCGGCATCATCGATATCGGCGGCGGCTACGTGATCGCGTTCAAGATCGAGTCGCACAACCACCCCAGCTTTATCGAGCCGTTCCAGGGCGCGGCCACCGGCGTCGGCGGTATCCTGCGCGACATCTTCACCATGGGCGCGCGCCCCATCGCCGTGATGGATTCCCTCCGCTTCGGCCGCCTCGACGATCCGCAGACCGGCGCGCGCAATCGCCGCATTCTGGGAGGCGTGGTCGGCGGCATCGCCCACTACGGCAACTGCTTCGGAGTCCCCACGGTCGGCGGAGAGTGCCTCTTCGAGCCCTGCTACGGCGGCAACCCCCTGGTCAACGTCTTCGCCCTCGGTGTCTGCCGGAAAGAAGATGTCTTCTATGCCAGGGCCGCCGGCGTGGGCAATCCGGTGATCTACGTCGGCGCGCGCACCGGCCGCGACGGCATTCACGGCGCGTCCATGGCCTCCGCCGAGTTCACCGAGGAATCCAAGCAGAAGCGCCCCAACGTCCAGGTGGGCGATCCGTTCATGGAGAAACTCCTTCTCGAAGCCTGTCTGGAAGCCATGCAGACCGGCGCCATCGTCGGCATCCAGGATATGGGCGCCGCCGGCCTCACCTGCTCCACCTGCGAAATGGGCAGCCGCGGCGAGGTCGGCATCGAGATCGAGCTCGACCGCGTCCCCCAGCGCGAGACCGGCATGACGCCCTACGAGATCATGCTCAGCGAAAGCCAGGAGCGCATGCTGCTGGTCGCCGACAAGGGCCGCGAGCAGGAAGTCTTCGACGTCTTCCGCAAGTGGGGCCTGGAGGCGTCCGAGATCGGCATCGTCACCGACGACGGCAGGCTGCGCGTCCGGCATCACGGCCAGGTGGTCGCAGAGATTCCGAATCGCGAGCTGGCCGACGAGGCGCCAATCTATGACCGACCGCACGTGGGGCAGGTTCCCGACCTGCCCACCCCCGCGCGCAAGCCTGCCGACGTCCAGACCGCGCTCCCCACGCTCCTCGCCGCCCCCGACATCTGCTCCAAGCGCTGGATCTGGGAGCAGTACGATTATCAGGTTCGCACCAACACCCTCACCCATCCCGAGCAGACGGATGCCGCCATCGTTCGTGTGAAAGAGACCGGAACCAGCGTCGCCATGTCGCTCGATGGCAACGGCCGCTACTGCTATCTCTCGCCGCGCGAAGGCGCGCAACTCGCGGTCGCCGAGTGCTGCCGCAATCTCTCAGTGGCCGGCGCCACTCCCGTCGCCGCCACCAACTGCCTCAACTTCGGCAATCCCGAACGCCCCGAAATCATGGCGCAGCTCGTGGAAGCCATCGAGGGGATGGGCGACGCCTGCCGCTTCTTCGAAACGCCCATCACCGGCGGCAATGTCAGCCTCTACAACGAAACCCTCGGCGAAGGCATCTACCCCACGCCGGTCATCGGCATCGTCGGCCTGATGAGGACCGCTGCGCCCGTCACCGTGCCGTTCAAAAACGCGGGCCGCAGCGTGATTCTGCTCGGCGGCATCGGCGCCGGCGACGAGGCCCGGTTCGGCGGCACCGAGTACGCCAAAGAGATCGAGAAGCAGCTCTGGGGCCTTCCGCCGGCGATCGATCTGGATTACGAAAAGCGCGTCCAAGCCGCCATTCGCGAAATTGTCGCCGCAGGGCTGGCTGAATCCGCGCACGACCTCTCCGACGGCGGCCTCGCGGTGGCGCTCGCCGAGTGCTGCTTCGGCCCCGCGGAAATCGGCGCGCAGGTCGACATCGCCAGCGACCTCCGGCCCGAAATCGTGGCCTTCCACGAAGGTCCGTCCCGGGTGCTGCTCTCCACCGCGCATCCGAAGGAAGTCTGCCAAATCGCCGCCCGTCACGGCGTCGAGGCGCCCGTTGTGGGCGTTACCATTGAGAAGGGGATGGAAATCCGGCAGCGCGGCAACACGCTGGGCTCCTGGGAGATCGCGGCACTCCGATCCGCCTACAAGGAGGCACTGGAAACCCATGTTCGATAAGTTCCACGACGAGTGCGGGGTGGTCGCCATCTACGGCCATCCGGAAGCTTCCAAGCTGGCCTATCTCGGACTCTACTCCCTCCAGCACCGCGGCCAGGAGAGCGCCGGTATCTGCACCTCCGACGGCGCGGAGGTGCACACCCACAAGTCGATGGGCCACGTGGCCGACATCTTCACCAGCGGCGTGCTCGCCGAACTGCCCGGCGAACTCGCCATCGGCCATACGCGGTATTCCACCGCCGGCGATACTGTGCTGCTCAACGCCCAGCCCTTTTCGGTCGCCTGCAACAAAGGCAAGGTGGCCATCGCCCACAACGGCAACATCACTAATGCCAGCGAGCTGCGCGCCCAGCTCGAGCGCCGCGGTGCGATCTTCCAGGCCTCCAGCGATACCGAGGTCGTTCTCCACCTGGTTGCCCACTCGAGCGAGCGGACCCTGGCCGGCGCCCTGCGCGATGCCCTGCTCCAGCTCGAAGGCGCCTTCTCGCTGGTCTTCCTCGCCGAAGACCGCGTCATCGTGGCCCGCGACCCGCACGGTTTCCGTCCGCTGGCGGTCGGCGAAATGGAAGTTTCCGGCGGCCGCAAGTGCTATGTCTTCGCCAGCGAGACCTGCGCGTTCGACTTGATCGGCGCGGTCTACCTGCACGATGTCGACCCCGGCGAGATGATCATCGTCGGGCCCGAAGGCATGACCCGCGAACGATACGCACCCGCGCAGAACCGCGCCCAGTGCGTCTTCGAGCACGTCTACTTCGCCCGCCCGGATTCCATGGTCTTCGGCCGCGCGGTGGAGGAATCCCGCGAAAACCTCGGCCGCCTG
>DATJYJ010000518.1:0-2201 GCA_035578025.1 Verrucomicrobiia bacterium | reverse complement strand
CGGGCAGTCATCCGTGCCGATGAGGAACACCTCGTCCATGCCCACGTGCACGGCGTCTGCTCCGCAGGCGCCTGCGAGCTCGTCGATAAGGTCGAAAACCACCTTGTGCACGTCGGGATGCAGAGGGCAGTAGCTCCGGCAGTAGATGCCCTGGTTGTTGGGGTACTTGCCGGGCGTCTCGTCGAATTCCGGGTGCGCCCGCAGCAGGCCGAATGTTTGCTGGGCCCAGGACTGGTGGCCAAGCAGGTTGATCAGCGGAATCATGCGCACGCCGGACTCGCGGGCGGCGGTGGCGATGGCCTGCACGTCCGCCTTGGAGAGGGCATCCCGGTCCGCGACTTCGGGGTGACTCGCGAACTGGTAGCGGTAGTCGAATTCCATCACCAACACGTTGACGCCTTCCTTGGGAAGCGCGTCCCGGATGAACCTCACACAGAGGGGCACCTCATCCGGCTTGGGCGCCGCCATGTGCAAGCCCCGGATCGGGAGGGGAGCCGAGACAGGTCGAGCCAAGGCAGCCACCGCCAACAGGCAGAGCCCGACGATAGAAGTCTTGATAGCTGATTTGGCCGATTTCATGCAGGTACCATCCCTCCGATGTCCGGCGAACCAGCCGCGGTCACTCCGGATATCTCTCCCTGATCTTTACCGTTCGGTCGAGCTCGTCAGCCGCTTGAAGGATCTTGAGCCGCAGATCCTGATCTAGAGTCGCGGTGCGCAAATACTGACGAACCTCCGCTTGCGCTGCCGGCGATTGCTGCCCGTCGACGAACGCGCCCAGCCATGCCATGAGGAAGAAGATTTTGCGATTGCTCTTGATCTCGGGTAGGACCTCCAACGCACGCTTCAGATACGGCTCCGTCAGGGCTGATTGGTTCCAGTAATTGAAGGCACCGAGGCTCTGCGCGATCCAGTCTTCAGGCCGGGACGCATTGTGCAGGTAATCGTCGAAGTATTTCTGCTTGGTCGCGCTGTCGGGCCGCGCGGCCTCGGCGGCGTAGGCGTACTCGGGTCCATCCCCACCCGGATCGCGGTCACGCTCAGCGTCGAAGAGGGTCTCTGCGCGCCGACCTCCGAGCGCGATCAGGGCGGTCACGAGGCTCCAGCGATCAAGAGGCCGAAGCTGCACGCCGGGCACCGAAAGCTGACCGCTCAGCAGAGCCTCCAGCTTGCCCAATCCCTGGGGGGTTTCGGCCAGGGCGCGAAGGCCACGGAACCACGTAATTCGCAGGTTCTGGTCGGAGTCGTAAATCATTCGGTCTGCCGCCATCACCTCCAGGGCCGGAACGAACTGGCTTCGCGTGCTCGCGCTGACGTAGCGGTGCAGTGCGGTGGTGGTGTGCGCCAGAATGCTCTGCGTGAGCGATTGATCCCTTTCGGCGGGCAGCTGACGCTGGGCGAGCGTAATATACGCGCGCGGGGCAAGATCGGCCTGGCGCACGGAATCCCAAAACGATCCCCACAACAGAGTGCGCAGGAAAAGGTCGTGCACGCCGCCGAGCCCGTCCATGACGCTCGAGCGGCTGGCGGGATCAAGCAGGAAACGGCCGTAGGCAAAGTCGTGGTCATTGGCGAAAACGAAACTCGGGCAGGATTTGCCTGTGGCCTCGGGCACCGGCATCGTTGGCTGATCCAGCTCCACGCGCATATGGACGGAGCGGCCGCTCGGCTCATCGAGCAGGACCTGGGTGGCGATGGGCCAGATGTCGCCGGTGCCCAGCACGTCGTGCTGAGACAGTGATAATCGCCTCAAACGGTTGCCGTCGCAAGACCACGCCACGTCCACTTGCGGCATGCCTCGATGCCGGATCCACATTTCCGCCCACCGGGTGAGATTTCGGCCTGAGACCTGCTCAAAAGCATGCACTAAGTCGCTCCATTCGGCGTTCGAATAGGCGTGGTTTTTGAGATAGAGCCGCAGGCCGTCGCGGAACTTTTCCGGGCCCAGCACGAAGGCAAGCTGCTTAAGAACCGCCGGCGCCTTGGAGTAAACGATGGCGCCGTAAGCGGACTTCGCATCCGTCAGATTAGGGATGTCCTGATAAATTGGGGTCGTGCCTTGGGTGGAATCGATCTCGTAGGCCGCCGGCTTGATCGACTCATAAAATCGCTTCCACACGTTTTCATCGGGCTTCAGGGATGCGAGCGTCTGGTACGCCATGTACTGCGCAAACCCTTCCTTCAGCCACAGATCGTCGAAC
>DATJYJ010000517.1:0-6310 GCA_035578025.1 Verrucomicrobiia bacterium | reverse complement strand
CGGTGGACACGGTACTGCCGGATGCTCCAACGTCTCATGGATCGAGGTCTACGCGACTCCACGCAAGCGTTGAGCGGGCCGGACGCTTGGCCATCCCCGGTACATACCTCCGAAGATGGCATCCGCTCTCACCGACGCCCTCATCGCGAGTGATCGACCCTCCCGGCCAACTTTTCCGGAAGTTCCTGGAGCGGTCGCCGAACAGTCTGGCGCTCTCTACCTCCAAAACGACGAGATACGTTCGCTTATGATACGTCCGCCATGCAAGCGCCCTGCCCTCGCGGCGGGCGCGGAAATTGCCGGGTTCATGACGCCGCCAGCCGAGGCGAGCGCCGCGAGGGTATCTTCATCGGGATGTATGACCTCTACTTGTGCTCCGCCGCCGCTCCGTAGCGTATTTACTGCGGCGTCAAGCGAGACCAAACTTATGGAAGGAACGCCCGGAGGCCTTTGGAGCGCGAGGATCATTACTCGATCGAAGCCAGTCGCCAGATCCGCGCTGTCAGTGGAATAGAACCCGCCATCAACATAATGCTGGCCTTGAAACAGGGTGGGCGGCCAGCCGAAGGAAGCGGTGCTGGCAATTACCGCGTCCACCAGATCGATGCCACTGTTGCGATCGAAGGCGCGTCGCTCCCCGGTGTCCGCATTGACGGTGACAATCAGTACTCTTTGTTCCGGCCAAGTCTCCATGAGAAGCTGCGCCGCGACGATTTCTCGCAGGGTTGAACCATCGCTTCCCAAAGCGGCAGCCAGCGCCAGCGATCCCACTCTCCGGAGAATTTCAGTCGGAACCGCCGCCAGCCTGCTTCGCGCGAGCTAGGCCATCGCGAAGTTCTACACAGTCAACCACAGGAGGCCGCTCGGTAGACGGAGGGCCCGGGCGAAGGCGTCTTTGAAATACTTCTTCGTGTGCTACTCCGCTCGCAAGATGGAGTGCGACCCTGGAGCCCGAGGAGGTTCCCACGAAAAGGTCAGCGTTTCGAACGTCGAGACCCGCGTCAGCCATGCCTGTAATGAGACCGATCTCCCCTGGTCGCTAGATTCCGAAACGCCGCCGCGCCAGATTATTGGGCCAATTCCCACGATAGAATCTGCAAAGAGTCGGCGTGTATGACGTCCTGGCCGGCGGGCAATGGGCGAAGTGTAACGGGCAGTCTGGACAAGAGGCGAAACAAAACGAACATGGCCCGGTTCGGCTCCTATCGGTGGCAGAGGCGCTGCCATCGCTTGTGTACTAGACTCCCGTTGGCGCATGATTGACGAATTTGCCATGGCCACCATCCGCACAGTGGATTGTAATGTAGTGCAGGGTTAACGGGCTCATTGCACCGGGCGGCCGGTCACTGGATTCGGAAAGTGGAAAGGAACCAGAAAGACTTTGGGGAACATCGCGAACACCATCGTAGGCGGACCGTCCGGCGGGTAGGTCGCACTCGGTCCCGGCATGCCCTGACCGGGACTGTTCGCCCATCCGCCCTTGTAGTTAGCAGTGAAGGTGTTGTAGGTGTGGACGACGCTGAACTTCCAGATGCCGTCTTCCTTAACCGCCTCGTTCTCGTAGACTCCCGCGCCCATGGATGCTCGATCGCCCTGGCTCATCTGCTGCCACAAGCGAATCCGGATCTTGGCGGTTTTGCCGTCGGGAGCCACATGGATGACGGGTTGAAGCTGCAAGTGATTGCCGAGCCGGCCCTCGACCGGACCCTCGCCTCCGCGTCCAAACACGTTGAGCAGGAAGCCTCGCACCCGATCGTAACCCTTGTAAACGCCGCGCTGCGCGAGTTCCATGGACCCGTCCTTGGCCATCAGAGTGGCGAGATCATTCCACAGATTCTTGTCCAGGTAATAGCCGTAGGCGCTCTCCAGATTCTCGATCTCGTGGTAATCCTTCACGCGTTCTATCTGGCGTTCCGCTTCGGCGATCGCGGTTTCGAGGTTCCCCGATAGCTTCGGAGTCTTGGACTTTCCGGTCTCAATCAACGCCGTTTTGCGGATCTGCGCGGAAGGCCCCCCAGTCGGAGGATAGCGAGTCTCCGCGTTCGTGACCGGATTGCGGTAATGGAATGCCGGTACATGCCGCTGAGGATAGATTTCGTAGACTTCCGTAGGCGGCCGATCGGGAGGAAGGGAGGTGCTCGCGGCCGGAACCGGCTGGGCGTCTTTCCCCCAGCCTTTGTCGTAGTCCGTGATCAAGGTCGGGTAGAAGTGTATGGCCTGGAATTTCCAGACGCCGTTTTCCTTCACGTAGCGATTCTCGTAGATGCCTTCGCTCCATGCACCGCTCTTCTGGTAGATCCCCGTCATCGCCAGTTCGCGGCTGCGCGACCGTGCGGTGTGGCCATCCGGCGCCACATCGACAATGACCTGAAGTTGCAAGCGATCGTTGAGCTGCCCCTCCATCCCGCCTTCGGGTCCCATCAGACCAAGGAACCGGCGGATGCGAGCCGGTCCGGCGTAAACCCCGCTGAGGCCCATCTCTATTGTGCCGTTGGGAGCAAATAATGCGGCGATTTCGCTCCACCGGTTGCGATCCAGATAGTAGCCGTAGATGCGCTGGAGATTTTCGATATCTTCCTGGTCTCTCAGCTGGGTCGCGCGGAACGCGAGATCTGCGGCGCGTTCCCGTGGATCAACGGCCGTCTTGGCTCTTTTGTCCGTAGAAACGGTCCAGACCATCCCGCCCGCCGCAGTGCCGGGATTCGCATAATGAAACGGAGCGATGCAGGCGGCAGGAAAGCCTTCGCACGTCATGTCGCGCACGCGATCCGGCGGATGCGCCAGATTGCGCTGGCCGACACTGGCTCTGCGCGGCCGATTGGGATCCGTCGCCCAGCCCGTTTCATACGGCGCGGCGAAGCCCGAATAGTAGTCGAGTGTCCGGATCTTCCAAACGCCATTCTCCTTGGCGTAACCCATCTCGTAAATGCCTTCGGCCCAGGTGGCCGATCCGGGGAAACTGCCGAACATCGCGAGCGCGCGCCAACGGCCCTTGGCGGTGTGGCCACCAGGATCCAGATGGACCACTGGCTGAAGGTTCATGTGGTTGTAGATACGGCCCTCGCGGAGCCCGACCTCACCCATCTTTCCGCCGCCGACATTCATGTAGAGATGCTGGCGAATACTAGGCTTGCCGATGAAAACCCCCGCGGGGTAGTTGGCGACGGCGTCGTCAGTGAACAGATCGGCGACATCCTCCCACAGGCCTTTGTCGACATAGAAACTATAGGCGCGCTGGAGTTTCTGGAGCGCGTGAACGTCCTCGCCGTAGACGATTTCGGTCTCGAGCCGGTCCAGGCGGGCTTGCAGAGACGGAGTGTCCTCAGCGGCCTGTGCTAAGGGACCGTGGCGCCCAACGGACACGATCACAAAGATCGCGAGAGCTACCGCAGTCAACCGAGACCGCATGAGTCCCCCTTATCGGACTTCAGACCAGGAACAGACCGTCGAGCGGACTCGCATCCGCTATCTCAAACGAATGGAATCGCGGGTGGCCGATGGGCTCGGCGTAGCGCGGGGCGGCGCCGGTCATGTCGTCGATCGACCAATCGGTCAGCGGTCCGGTTTTTGCATAGGGCGCCATTTTCTCGGAAGCGGGAAGTGACCGCGTCAAGACTTGCAAGGGCGTGCCCATCGCGACGCCGGCCGCGGCCAGACCCACGCTGCCTACGATGCTTCCCACGATTTCGCGACGGCTCACTTTTGACATTTCCATGCGACGACTCCTTACGCCAGCGGCAGTTGCGAAGCCGGAACCCAGTTGGTATGGGTTCCCCCGCGCAAACGGAACGGCAGCTTCACGGTGGCGATGGCGCCTTCTTCCATCCGCTGCGCATCGACGATCACCAGATCTGAGGACCTGGATTCGTAGTTGCTGGCGATTCCCAACAAATACCCGTCGCCTTCCCCCGTGCTTCCCTTGCGCGGAACGAAGCAGTTCTCTTGCAGGCTCTGCACCGGACCCACATAGAAGACGCCGGTCTTCCCGCCGGTGACGTCCACGCGCTGGTAGGTATTGGTCATGCGCCCGCCTGCGATGCCGGTCTTTTGTTGATCGAACGGCAAGCTCGGATCGTTGCTGCCGACGAAGCAGTACTTATAAGGCAGAGAGAGGAACCGGTCGTCCATGCGCGCCAGAGGACCGTTCGCGTCGGAGACCACTTCTTCGGTGAAGGCGTCGTCCTTGGAATCGAGATTGAAGGTCCAGCGTTTGATCCGGGAGGGAGTGCGCTCGCCATCGGAAACCGGCAATTCCATGGTGACCTTGCCGCTGCGATCGGCGGCATTCAAGAAGTGCAGCGTATTCCGGGCGGGTCCCTTGAACCAGCGCACGTCCTTCGCTGCGCCGTCGCGCGGAAGCACGCCGACCATGGTCGGGTAACTATCGTTCCATTCCCACATCGGTTCGCCGGCCTTGAGCCGCGCCAGGCTGGTGACCCGTGCGATCACCGGGATGATCACGTACTTCTGCGTGATGGCGATGTCGTGGATGATCCCGACGTAAGGCGCTTTGAGCCACACTTCGCGGATGATCTGGCCTTTCGGGTTCATCATGTAGACGGCGATGTCGTCCGTCAGGTCGCCCTTGGCCTGGTAGCCATAGGCAATCATCTCCCCCGTGACCGGATCGATCTTGGGGTGCGCCGACATACTGGTGGCGGTGTACTTGCCATAGAAGTTCCACATCCCCTTGGTCTCGAGTGTGTGCGGATCGATCAGCCACGGCAGTGAGTCTTCTTTCAAAACCATCATCTTGCCGCCGTGCCAGTAGATGTGGGTGTTGGCGGCGCCACGATCGACATTCTTGACGCTGGGGTCGTCGGTGTAGCGGTTCCGGTAGACGCCGAAAAGCCGCTTGCGCGCTTTACGCTCCGCCATGAGGCGGTCGGTCAGGATGTACCGGCTCTTGTAGTCGACTGATCCGTTGGCGAAGCGGAAAGAACTGACGTGCCCGTCGCCATTGAACCCGGTGGTCCAATCATTCTTGGGCGGAGGATAGGCGAAGTCGCACTGCAGACGATAGAACGTGCCTTCGATATCGGACGGGATCTTGCCGTAGACTTCGCAGTCATAGACGTCCGCCTCAAACCGGGTGGGGCTGTTGAACCCGCCGGGAAACATCGGATGTCCTCTAAAATCCACTGCCATACGGGATCTCCTTGTCGTTCCTATGAGTTGGCATCTGCTGCGACGCGAGCACGTCCTATAAACAAGGGATGATGACGCATGGTCATTATATATTGTGGGTGCCGGAAATCGCATTGTCGCCAAAACTGAACCTGGACGGCAAGGAGCTGAGCGAACGTTGCAACTCGGCATTGTTTAAAAAGTAAGGGAAGGGTGCGCCGTCACACGCCCGAAGCTATTGACATAACGCCCCATTAGCGGCGGGACCAGGGGAAGAGACGGCGCAGTTGACGTAACGCCGGATTAGCGGCGGTGTTCACGCTATCCTGTAGGCTAGATCGTGGTCATTTTTCAAGTATCAGAGGTTCATGTCATGAGCAAGAAGAATCGCTCGTTCCTTCTGATGTCGTCGGTTTCAGCATCATTGCTCGTCAGCGTGTTCACTATCGTGCAGGCCCAGAGTCCAGCAGCGACGGCAGCCAAGGCGACGAAGTGGTCTGATCGGGCGACCTGGCCCAACCGCAAGGTGCCCGTGGCAGGCGACAAGGTCACCATCGACGCCGGCAAAGAAGTGGTGCTCGACGTCAACACCCCGCCGCTGAACGGTCTGACGATCAACGGCAAGCTGAGCTTCGCGAACAATAAAGACGTTGAACTCACCACCGAGTGGATCATGTTGCACGGCGAGTTGGAGATCGGCAGGGAAAAGGCCCCTCACACCCGCAAGGCCACCATCACCCTCACCGATAACGTCAAAGGCGAAGACATCAGTGGAGTGGGTGGAACGACGAACCGCGTGGACCGCGGGATCATGCTCATGGGCGGAACCCTCAATCTTCACGGTGACCGGACCAATTCCTGGACCAAGCTGTCCAGCACAGCGAACGCCGGCGCCACCTCGATCCAGGTCCTGAACGCTGCCGGCTGGCGCGTCGGCGACGAGATCGTTCTCGCATCCACCGATTACGATCCCCGGCAGGCAGAGCGGCGCAACATTGCCGCCATCAGCGGAAACACGATCACGCTCGACAAGAAGCTCGACTACATGCACTTCGGCAAGATCACCTTCGACGTGGATGAACGAGGCGAAGTCGGCTTGCTGACTCGCAACATCAAACTCCAGGCATCGGCCGACGCGGAACAGTCCTTCTACGGCGGGCACGTCATGGCGATGGCCGGAAGC
>DATJYJ010000516.1:0-10215 GCA_035578025.1 Verrucomicrobiia bacterium | reverse complement strand
GAGTTGGCGATGGCGGCGTTGATTTGCGCGTTGGTGGCCATGGTAGATCCTTTCTGGAAAGAAAAAGGGCGGGCCCGCAGCGGGGCTCGCCCTGTCAATGGCAAGGTAGCACGGGGGTCAAGGGGCGGGAGGCGGCGGGAGGGGGTAAGTGGGTGAGGGGAAAGGGAGAAATAAAACTGAAAGTCTGGAACTGGGCTTGGCCTTTAGTGGCGCGCGGAGCCAGGCAACTCGCCAAGTGAGTGATAGACGGCCAGCTCGAGTACCCAGCAGGTGCGAAAGCCGTAGGATTTTTCTCATGGTCGCTCCAGCATTGTGGTTGAGGCCTTCCAGGACACCTGGAAATCAGTTTTTGCGCGCGGAGAATGAGCTCCCGGTGCTGACGGAGGGGGCGTGCAATCGCGGGATCGGTAAACATTGGGACAAGGAAGGAGTGATCTCCTCAAACGCTGTTTCGGGTGCCAATCTCACTGTAGGCGTTTACGGCCAAGTGTCAGAGTGCTCATGGACCGGCGGGTCCACTGAGCGTTCATTTGGAAGGCCGTTCAAGATCCAGCGCAAACGCAAGCGCATCCTTGAGCCGTTCCATTACCGCTACGGAAAGCCTGCCGATCCTCCGTTCAAGACGCACGGTTGGCAGGGACCCTAATCCTTGGACATTGGCTACTGATTCACGATCGAGGAACGGAAGCCGCGGTAGTGGCACTTCATACGGGCTGTCTCTACGTTGAGTGGTGAGAGGCACGTACAAGACAAGGGCCCGCGGCGGCTCGGGGTCCTGGCGGGAGACGATGACGACGGGACGAGTCTTGGCAGCGAGTCCCAGGTCAGCCAGCCAAATCTCACCGGGTTGGGGGTTCATCGAGCAGGTCGAGGACCTCCTGTTCGGTGGCGCGCGACCGCGCGATATCAAGGACGTCGTGATCGGCGAGTTCTATCACCTCGGCGATGCGCTCCCTGGCCTCTGCCGCGGTCTCCGGCTTCCACTCGCGCAATCGAGCGTCCAGTTTCTCCGCCAAGGCGTCCACGATGACCTCCTGCCCTCGCTTCTAGTTTAAGCCATCAGCCGCCCAGGTATCGCCACGTATTCAACTGCCGGGGCGTGGAGGCCCCAGTCATGAAGCGTGGCAAAAAGAGCCGGGCCAGGAAATCTTCTCCGAAACATAGCCTGAGCCTACCTGATCTTGACCAAGCGAGATCGGCGGTGCTCAACAGTCTGCCGTCGAAGGAATCCCAACGAGGCTACCGACACGCGATAGACGAGTTCATCGCTTGGTACTGCTCTGAACCCAGGCTGTCGCTCAACAAGGCCGTTGTTACCCGTTATCGAATTCACCTGGAATCACGCCAGCTCGCACCCGGCACGATCAACGGCAGGCTCGCAGCGGTCCGTCGGCTTGCCTACGAAGCCGCTGATTCTGGCTTGCTGAGCGCGGATCTGGCGGCGGGCATCCGGCGAGTCAAGGGGCCGAAGAACCTCGGCGTCCGTCTAGGCAACTGGCTCACCGCCGATCAGGCAAGAGCGCTCTGGCAGGTGCCCGACCCGGATACACTCAAGGGCAAGCGCGATTGAGCGCTGCTCGGGGTCCTGTTGGTTTGCGGGCTTCGCCGGAAAGAGGCGGCAGAACTCGACGTTGCTCATCTTCAACGGCGGGAGGATCACTGGGCCATCGTCGATTTGGTCGGCAAGGGCCGGCATATTCGAACCGTTCCTGTTCCGGATTGGGTCAAGAGCGCCATCGACGTCTGGCTTGTATCCGCGGGAGTGACCGAAGGCCGCGTATTTCGATGCGTTTGCCGGGCAGGAAAAACTGGGGAACCGGCGTAACGGAGCGAGTCGTGTGGCATGTCGTGAAGGACTGCGCCAATAAAGCGGCCATTGAGAATCTCGCCCCACACGACCTCCGTCGGACCTGCGCTCGCCTGTGCCGGGATGCCGGAGGGGAACTGGACCAGATCCAATTCCTGCTGGGCCACATCTCGGTTCAGACGACTGAGAGGTACCTCGGCTGTAAGCAACGCCTCAAGAACGCGGTCAATGACCGGATCGGCATCGAGCCTAATTATTACTGAACATATGCAGGTCGGCGAAGAAGACGCCGCCGTGGTTCCTGAGCGCTGCGGCCTGACCAGCTCCCGTGTTCGATAAAATGACCGGATATCTCTGCCACACCCGAAGTGACAGTGAGTGAAGATCTGCTCCAGCGGCGGATTTCAGCGCTCCCGCCGATTGCAGCGCTTCCTCCGATACGTGCTCCGCTGGCCATTGAAAATCCTGGTCAGCCCCTAAAAGAATACGCGATCGCGATTGCGGTCTACGATAAGCGTTCCTCATTCGATCCCCAGACAGATCCCATTGTTCGCGTGGAGGCGAGCCGCCTGCGCTCGCGGCTACTCGAATACTATTCCGGAGCTGGGGCCGCCGACCCTCTGACGATTGAACTACCGAAGGGAAGCTACGTCCCGATAATTCGATTGCGCGTACCCGCGCCGAGAGCCCTAGCCGGCGAATCTATCGCAGTTGTGCCATGGCAGTCGGGTGCGGATCCCGATCTGGAATACCTGAGCCACGGAATTGCCGAGAGTGTCACGAGGCGTCTGGCAAACATTCCCGATTTGCGGGTCGCTCCGTGGAGCATGGCGATTCGGCTGAAAGGATGCGCAGAAGACCTGGAGCAAACAGCGAAGGCCCTAGGAGTGCGGACGCTGGTGGTTCTTAAGCTCTCTGCGCGTCGTGACTGGTACCAGGTCGAGGTGGAATGGCTGAATCCTGAACAAAGAACTCACCTGTGGGGCTGCCGGTATACTCGCGCGCTTCCGGAGCTTCACTGTTTGGAGGACGAACTGAGCGTGGACTTGGTCGAACGCTTCCGGCCCAACCATGCATAAACAGGACCGTCCTGCGCCCATTTCCGAGAATTCTGTAGTAGATCCCTACTCCGTCACTGGTCTGAATAGTTCCTGCCCTCTCGCCCGATAAATTCATGGCCTGCATCGCTGCATCCTACCAAGACTATTGTCGGCGGTTGGCCGGAATGCCGGAAGTAACTTACTGTAATGAGAGTGCGTTGGTTCGCCCCGTCTGGGGCTCTTGACCCAACCTGTTTACATTGATCTCGCTGTTGCGCAGAGTTCCCCAGGGCAATCGGCGTTCTGCCAAGATCACATTGACGGAAAACGCGCGAACAACGATGTGAATCAACTGGCGCCCCCCAAGTCCCGTTCTGGCAGATCCCTCGTGACTAACGGCGCAACGTAAACAAGCGCGAGCGCCCGCACGAGCTCCTTGCATGTCGCCACGCTCACCACAATACGCGCACAGCGTACTGTTCAATCTCCGGATCGGGTGTAAGAATCGCCATCCCATGCACGATGGCCTGCGCAACCAGCATCCGATCAAACGGATCCGAGTGGAGCCCGGGCAGCCTCCCTGCGTGAAGCGCGGATTCCTCATCGATGTCCAGCGACGCAATGCCGCTCGCCTCGCGAAGCATAGGCACAAAAACATCCGGCCGTTCAGGAAGGGGAAGCCGGCCAGCGGCATGTTTGATCCCGATTTCCCAGGCAGAGGCCGCACTTAGGTAACGCTCGTTGTCAACATCGAGAAAGAGTGCGGCGGCGGTCTTGCTCAGGCGCGGGGAGTCTGTAGCGATCCAGAGAAACGTGCAAGTGTCCACCAGAAGTTTCATGGCGAGGCGGGCGTCACTTTCCACTGAAGGCTTTGCTGATCTCGTCGGGCAAGGGTTCGAAGAAAGAATCCGGAACCGCGAATTTGCCGGCGGCTGCCCCGATGCGCGGCTTGCGAACCGCTTTTTTGCGAAGGGATCGGACTTCCGCTACCGGCTGGTTGCGGTTGCAGAGCACCAACCTCTCGCCGGGCGCCAGTTCCGCTAAATAGCGCGAGAGATTGGTTTTGGCGTCGTGGATGTTGACTTGTTTCACAATCACATTGTGAACTATCTAGTGAACTATATCAAGGCCTCGATATGGAGGCCCACGGCCATGACGCTCTGGCCAACCAGAGCGTCACGCGCGCGCCTTTCGGCGCGTGGGCAGGCCAGGAGGCCTACCCCACAAAAACATTGGTGTACCAGCGCAGGGTGTTCCGGCGGCTAGCCCGTGAGTATTCGAGCAAGCCTTCGAGCACGCAGATGGTCGTATGGAACGAAGAGGGCCGGTTTTTCGGACGTTTTGGCGAGGGTTCAGCCGCTTGGCAGGCGCGGTTCGGCTGTTTGAAATATGCGCCGACGGCGAGGCGGTCAAGGAGGCGCGTGTTACATGCCGAACGTGAAGTGCAGGATGACTTCGCCGGGGACGGCTTTGTCGTTGATCCTGGCGGGGAGGAAGGGCCAGGCGCCGGCTGCGTACGACGCCAGGCGGACCAGCTCTTCGTCCTTCGGCGACAGCAATTCCACGCGGGTCACTCTGCCGGACTCATCCACGCTGGCTTTGAGATCCATGGTGCCGCGCGCCAAGGCGGCGCCGGCCTCCGGAGGCAGCACGAGGCTGATCTCGCGAGCGGGGCGGGGCGCCACATATCCATCGGTGCTGTCGGGAGTCTGATGAATCCGGCGGAGCCCGGGTACTCTCGCGAGCATGCGCTGCAAGCGGGCGGGGCGGGCGGGTTCGAACGTCGCCGTTCCGACGCAACAGGTCTTGTGGCCGAGGTTCAGCTTCGAAGCCGCGGGCGCGGTGACTGAGTGCGGAGCGGGAGGCGCGGGCGGGAGATTCACGGGAGTACGCGAGGCATCGGCAACGATCGGGGTGAACGGCTTGAGGGCTTTGCGAGGCGCAGGAGGAGCGGCTGCCGTTTTGGACGGCTTGGCGACGGGGTAGGACACGGGAGGAAGTTGCCGTTCCGGCTCGGGGAGAGGGTCGAATGGGGAGGGCCGCGAAAGGAAGGGATCCGGGGGTTGTGGCCCGGAAGCGAACTGGGCAGGCAATGCCGGCTGTGCGGAAACAACCGGAGACGTGCTGGCGACGAGGGTGCGCGCCCGCCTGGCTTGCGTGGTCCTGGGGTCCGGGTGACGGGTACACGCAGCGGAAAGGAGGAGCAACGTGACAATCGAGATATGCCGGATATTCACGACAAACAGAGGATATTTGCAAACCGGCTGCCAAAGCAGATTTTATTGGAACGATGGGAGAAAACCGGTTGCCGCTGGCGGGAATGCGTAGATATTACCGGAGGAACCGACACAGTGAGTAGAATCTAGGGATGCTGTTCCGGAGGGCCTTTCTGCTGGCACCGGCCGCAGCGGTCCTTCGGGGACAGGGCCGGCGGCCCCATATGTTCGGTGACGCGGAAGCATACGAGCGATTCATGGGGCGCTGGAGCCGCCTGGCAGCGCCGCGATTGGTGGACTTCACGGGTTTGCCGGAGCGGGGGCGCATGCTCGACGCCGGCTCGGGCACCGGATCGCTGGCATTTGCGATCGCGGAAAGCAGGCGCGAGGCGCGCGTGCTGGGGATCGATCCGTCGCAGGAATACGTGGAATACGCGAGGAGCAAGAATCCGTTCCCGGAGCGGGCGAGCTTCGAGGCCGGCGATGCGCAGCGGCTGCGGTTCGCTGATGGGAGCTTTGACGCGACGCTCTCGCTGCTGGTGTTCAATTTCATTCCCGACGCGAAGAAGGCCCTGGCGGAGGTGCGCCGCGTGACCAGACCGGGAGGCAAAATCTCGGCGGCGGTTTGGGATTACGGGGAGGGGATGCGGATGCTGCGGACGTTCTGGGATGCCGCGGTCCGGATCGATCCAGGGGCGGAAAAGCTCGACGAAAAACGCATGCCGTTGTGCCGCGCGGGCGAGCTGGCGGCGCTGTGGAGAGCGGGCGGGTTGGAGGATGTGCGCGAGCAGGCGATCGAAATCCGGACGAGGTTCGGGAACTTCGCCGACTACTGGGATCCGTTTCTGCTGGGACAGGGTCCGGCGGGCGCCTACGTTCGCGGTCTGGAGCGCGGGAAGGTACAGGCGCTGCGGGACGAGGTAAAACGCGGACTGGGGGTGGAGGACGAAGAAGACGCGCCGATCGATCTCCCGGCGCGAGTGTGGGCGGTGCGGGGCGTGGTTCCGGGGACAGGCTGAAAACAAGACCTGGACAGGCTGAAGCCTGTCCTACGGGATACAATGAGACCAGCATGTTTCGCGCGTCTCTCCTTAATTTGCTGGGTGCACTTTTGCTGGTATCGGCGGATGCTCCGCCCAAGTCCGCTTTCGACAAGGCCACCCTCGAGGCGTACATCCGCCATTTATTTTTGATTCAGCCTTCGGTGACCGTGACGCCCGGCGAACCGGCGCCGAGCGATCTTCCCGGATTCAAGCTGGTGAAGGTGCGGCTTTCGCAGGGGCCGCAATTCCAGGACGTCACGCTGTACGTCTCCAACGACGGGAAGAAGATTGTCCAGGGCAACATTTACGATGTGGCCAACAACCCGTTCAAGCCGGACCTGGACAAGCTGCACACGCAGTTCCAGCCGAACCTGGGCACGGCGGGCGCGCCGGTGGTGGTGGTGGTGTTCAGCGATCTGCAATGCCCGCACTGCAAGGGCGAGGCGGAGATGCTGCGCCAGAACCTGATTCAGAACTATCCGAAGGACGTGCGGCTGTACTTCAAGGACTTTCCGATCGAATCGCTGCATCCGTGGGCCAAGGCGGCGGCGATGGCGGGGCGCTGCATTTTCGCGCAATCGAACGACGCCTTCTGGGCCTACCACGACTGGGTTTTCGCGCACCAGGATGCGATCACGCCCACGACGCTGAAGGGGCAGGTCATCGGCTGGGCGCAGGAGCAGAAGGGGCTGGACGTGGCCAAGCTGAGCGCCTGCATGGAAAAGAAGACCAGCGAGGGCGAGGTGGATGCGGAGATGAAAGAGGCCCGGGACCTGGAGATTTCGGGCACGCCGACGATGTTCATCAACGGGCGGCGGATTCCCCAGAGCATCGACTGGCCGAACCTGAAGAACATCATCGATACCGAGATCGAGTATCAGAAAGTCGCCAAGAATGCGGGCGACGATTGCGGCTGCGAAGTGCAGCTTCCCGTGCCGGCGGCGCTGGGCAAGCCGGCGTCAGTAGGTTTCACTAAAAAGAAATGAAAAATCGATTTTCGGCCATTCTGCGCATCCTGGCGCAGGGGGTCGCTGTTACCGCGGCCGCGCTGGCAGCGACGGCGACGATTGACCCCAAGCTGTACCTGGACGAGGTGAAGTACCTGGCGTCGCCCGAGTTGAAGGGCCGGCTTACGGGCAGCCCGGAGCTGGAGAAGGCCGCGGGATACCTTCGCGCCAAGTACGAATCTTTCGGACTTCAGCCCGCCGGCGACAACTGGGAGCAGGCGTTCCCGGTGACCACCGACGCGCGGCTCGGGCCGGGCAACCGGTTCACCTTCAAGGACAACGGGCACACCACCAAGCTGCGCTCCGACGACTTCATTCCCTTCAACTTTTCGCCATCCGGGAAGCTGGCCGGCGCGGTAGTGTTCGCGGGCTACGGCATCACGGCGCCCGAGTACAACTACGACGATTATGCGGGTGTGGACGTGAAGGGCAAGATCGTCCTGGTGCTGCGGCACGAGCCGCAGGAATCCGATGCCAACAGCGTGTTCGAGGGCAAGACGTACACGCAGCACGCGCAGTTCGCGAGCAAGGCGACGAACGCCAAGATCCACGGGGCGGCGGGCGTGATCCTGGTGATGGATCGCGCCAATCATCCCGGCGCCGCCGACGAGCTGGAGAAGTTCGGTGTGACGGTGGGGCCGTCGAACGCGGGGATTCCGTTCGTGCAGGTGAAAGAGGAGCGAGTGGACCGCTGGTTCGCGGATGCGGGCAAATCGCTGGAGCAGATCCAGGCGGCGATCGACCAGGGGCTCAAGCCGCAATCTTTCGCCTTCCCGGCGAACATCCAGGTGGATGCGAACCTGGACGTGGAGCGGGCGGTGAAGACGGTTCACAACGTGGCGGCCTACCTGAAGGGCGAGACCTCCGAGTACGTGATAATCGGCGGGCATTACGATCATCTCGGACTGGGCGGGCAGTACTCGCTGGCGCCGAGCCAGACCGGCACGATCCATCCGGGAGCGGACGACAATGCGAGCGGCGCGGTGGGCGTGGTGGAGCTGGCGCGGTGGTTCTCGCATCAGCCGAAGGGGCGGCGCGGCGTGCTGTTCCTGAATTTCGCCGGCGAAGAGCAGGGGCTGCTGGGGTCGGAATACTACGCCGAGCACCCGCTGCTGCCGCTGAAGGACGCGGTGGCGATGATCAACCTGGACATGATCGGGCGGATGCGCGACAACAAGTTGTACCTGGGCGGCGCGTCGAGCGGGACCACGTTGAAGGCAACGGTGGAGAAGGCGCTGCCGGCGCACGAATTGAAGGTGGATTATTCGGGAGGGCCGAGCGAGGGCTCGTCGGACCACACGTCGTTCACGGCACACCAGGTGCCGGCGCTGTTTTTCTTCAGCGGGCTGCATTCGGATTATCACAAGCCGGGCGATACGTGGGACAAGATCGACGGGGCGGCGGCGGCGCGGATGTTATCGCTGGTGGCGGATATCGCGGAGAGGCTGCGCGAGGATCCGGATCGTCCGGCGTTCGTGAAGGCGGCGCCCAGTCCGCACGGAACGGGAGACAGCAACAATCCGGGTCCGGTATCGGGGTACGGGCCGTATTTCGGGTCGGTGCCGGATTTCGCCGAGGGGATCAACGGGGTGAAGTTCGCGGATGTGCGGGAGGGCTCGCCGGCGGCGAAGGCGGGGCTGAAGCAGGGCGACATCATGGTGGAGTTCGACGGCAAGGCGATCGGAAATCTTTACGATTTCACGTACGCGCTGCGGGCGAAGAAGCCGGGGGACGAAGTCACGGTGAAGGTGATGCGCGACGGCAAGCCGGTCACGGTGAAGTGCACGCTCTCGAGGAGAGAGTAGGATGCACCTAGCGCGGCCCCGGCCGTAACTAGAGCTTGAGACCGTTGAATTCGACGCGGAGGCGCGGAGACGCAGAGAAAGGCGAGGGGAGAGACGGGCTGGGAGCCGGTTTCGAGGGGCCGGCTGGCTTGTCCCCGAAGAGGTCCGCGGAGGCGGCGGAGCACGCCGAGAACGGCGGTGTTACGCCAGAATGCGTGAGACGATTTCGGCGTTTTCGCGGACCTCGTCTTTGTAGCGCGGGAACAGGCCGACATACACGCCGTCGATGGGTTTGATGCTCTCGAAAGCCGTGCGGAAGGCCTGCTCGATGCCGCGGTCGGGGATGCGGCCGGCGGCGAGAACCTTGAAAGCGAAGCAGGGTTTCCGGGTCTGCCGCATGACGCGATACATGCGCGGCGGATCGCTCTGCATGTAGATATCGCCGGGCATCTCCATCATCTCGCCGTTGAGCGCTTTGCGCCATTCGTCGGGCGTGCGGGTGCGGTTGTAGACGCAGCCGGCGTAGAAATCGACGTCCCAGCCTTCCTCTTCGATTTGGGCGATGACCTCGGGCTTGTGGGTGCCGACGCCGACGCGCACACCGAGGTCGCGGACGCGCTTGCACCACTCGCGGACAGTAGACAACTGGCCGGCGCGGTAGGCGCGGTCGACGACTTCTCCCTGGCGCTGCATGGCCAGCGGTTTGAGCTTTTTGGCGAGGGCGGTCTCGTCGTCGCCTTCGACGACCTGCATGATGAGGTGCATGTTGCCGCCCTCGGAGCGGAAGCGGTCCCAATCCTGCGGGGTGCGTCCGAGGTTGACGTAGTTGAAGGCGTTGATGCCGTAGCGCGCGCAGCGGTGCATGACGTCGCAGACGCGTTCCTGCGTGTACCAGTCCTGCATGGCGCGGCCGAAATTGGTGTTGAAGTGCGCGAACCCGTCGAAGGGATTTACGCCCAGAACGAGCCGGCTGACGTCGGCGTCGAAGAATTTCATTTTCGGCACTTGCGCGTCGGCGGCCGAGGCCGCGGCGGTGAGACCGGCCGCCGCGACTTGCATGAATGCCCTGCGGGTCTCCATACGACGGCCATGGTAACAGGATTTGCGGGTCTGATAAGTGTGGGACCGGCTGAAGCCGGTCCCACACAGGCGTCGTGTAATCGCTTACCATACACGTGATGAAACCAATCCTATTCGGCGTTTGCGCGCTGGCCTGCTTTTGGCAGGCGTGCTCGACTACCACCAAGGAAGCCAGGAACGACGTGAAATCACAACCATACGGCAACATGCCCGACGGCACGGCCGTCGATCTCTACAC
>DATJYJ010000515.1:0-9887 GCA_035578025.1 Verrucomicrobiia bacterium | reverse complement strand
GGGGTGATTCAGTGACGAAATCGCGCGGGCCTCGCGCTCGAAACGGGCGCTGAACTGCTCGCGAGTGGTCTTGATGGCGACGGCGCGGCCTAATCGCGTGTCGATCGCCCGAAAGACTTCGCCCATGCCGCCCTCGCCGAGTTTGCTCTCGATACGGTACGGACCCAGGCAAGCGCCCGCTTCGACGGACGTGACGGTCGCATCCTCCAGCAGTTCCGGGGCGTTCTGGACGGCAGGCCGTTCCAGGAACTCGCCGCTGGTGCGATTTGCGAAAAGAGACTCTACTTCGCGGCGCAATTCGGGGTCGATACGGGCCAACAGTTCCGCGCGCTCCCCGGCAGTGGCTTCGCGAGCCGCATGGTATAGCTGTTCGATCTCCCGGAAGCGCTCCGGAGTCATGCCTGGGCGTCCCCTATCCCCATTGGTTACCTATTGTATGGCTTAACTCGCGCAGCAGCCAAGCGCTGGCATGTTGTATACATCTCCTCTTACCGGCCATCGCTCTCACCGGCCGTTGAGCCGTGGCTGCCCCGATTTCCGATAATGGATCATGTCTCCCGACAGCCCGGACCGATCCAGCACGTCAGCGACACCGCACTCATGGTGGCGGCCTGCCGCGCCCTCGAAACCGCGCGCGCCGACGGATTGGTGCGCGATCCCTTTGCCGAACGGCTTGCCGGGCCGCGCGGCGAGGCGCAGCGTGCGGCCTTGTTCGCAGCCGCCGCCGGAGCCCCGGCCCTCATGATCACCGAAGGGCTGCTCATGTACCTGGATGGCGCCGCGGTCGAAGCCCTCGCGGCCGATGCCGCCCGGCACGGCATCCGCCGCTGGCTGCTGGATTCCTCCTCGCTGGATATCGCGCGGATGATGGGCTTGGATTCCAGGCGTTCCATCGAAAATGTGCGCGCCCCCGGCCACTTGCAAGGTGAAGCGCTGCTGGATGCTGTGCGATCGAACGGCTGGAGCCAGTTGTGCTTCCGCAGCTACTCGCACGACGCCGCGGAAGTCGCCGCCGAACGGATCGCTGCCATGGTCCGGCCCTACGTGGAAAAGCGAATTCCCGTCCCCGCTGCCCCGCTGAACGATTCGAGCGGCGTTTACCTGTTCGGACGGGAATAGTCGTACGGCGGGCAGAAAGCCTAACGCGCTCGCAGCGGCGTCGCCAGGAACCAGGAGTTGCCCGCCGGATCTCGAACCCCGGCGCCGCGCTCGCCATAGGGCTGGTCGGCGGGAGCGCTGATCGATGTGGCGCCGGCCTCCAGCGCGCGCGCATACGCGGCGTCAACATCGGGCACGTAGAAATGCAGGCCGGTCGGCATCGGTCCATACGGACCGTGGGCTTCGCCCATTTCGAGGATCGTGTCGCCGAGCCGGATCTTTGCGTGCATCACCGGACCGCCCGCCTCCGCGCGGTACACGCCGACTTCTTCTGCCTCGAATGCCCGCTTCAGAAACTCGATCAGCTCGCCGGCGCCGGCGGGGTGCAGGTACGAATTCACCGTCCGCAAACCTTCGGGAATGTGGCTCGGCCCGCGATACGTCGCGATGTACCAGTGGTTCCCGAAGGGATCCCTGACACTACCCGAGCGTTCTCCATAAGGCATCTCTTCCACCTCGTGGAGCGAGGCCGCACCCGCGTCCAGCGCCCGTCGAAACACGCTGTCCGTATCGGGCACGTAAACGTGAATCGTAGCCGGACGCGGTGGATATTGCTCATTCCCGTCGCTAAGCTCGATCATCGAATCGCCGAGCTTGAGTTCCGCGTGCATGATGCGGCTTCCATCCTGCGCGGGAACCCGGAGTTTCTCTTCTGCTCCGAACACTTCTTTCATGAATTCGATGAATTGCGCCGCGCCGCGCACGATGATGTAGGGCGTGAGGGAATGGAAGCCCTCGCGCAGTGGAACGGTCGTTGCTGTTCTTACGGTCATTGCTTTCTCCTCCAGTTGAGCTCTGAGTTTTGCCCGGAATGTTTCGCGCGGCATGCCGCGCAGACGGCGGGCGATGGCAACCAGTTCCCGGATCTCCCGGTCCGGCGCCTGCTGGTCCGCGATCGAGAGCCCTTCCAGGGCCTCATTGAGCCGCTCGATAAGATCGCGCTCAGGCATGTTTGCCACCTATCCTCGCCCGCAGGCTCTCCAGGCCGCGAAACTGCAGTTGCTTGATCGCGCCTTCGCTGCGCCGCATCACTTCTGCGGCCTCACGAGTGCTTTTCTCCTCCATGAAACGAAGCTCCAGGACCCTGCGCTGGTCTTCCGGCAGTTCCCGCATCAGGGCCAGCACCCTTGACCGGTCTTGCGCCTCCTCCTGGTCACCTTCCTCTGCTTCGGGCGACGCCTCGATCGTGCGTTCGCGTCCCAGCCGCGCGCCAACGTCCGTGATCTCGTTGGCCGCGATGCGAAACAGCCACGCCGAAAATGGCGCCCCCTGCCACTGGAACCGGCGAAGGCTTGCCAGCGCCTTATGAAACACCTCGGAGACCAGGTCTTCGGTCTCTTCGCGGCTAACCACCCGCCGGGCGACGTACGCGTAGATGCGGTCGAAATAGAGGTCGTACAGGTCTGCGAAGCGCGCCGGGTCGCGCTGCGCCGCCTCGATCAGCGCCCGTTCTTCTGGCGCGCCCGCCTGGGACTGCCGTAAAGGTCGCCCGCGTCGCATCTTCTAATCATAGAAACCGCCGGCGCGGTGAAAGGTCACGGGAAGACCCGGATGCCTGCGCATCGATTTGTCTCGCCTCAGCCCACGCGCTCCATTTGGACTGAACCCCAAAATTGAGACACAAACTTAAGGGCCAATACAGCAGCCTTTTGTGGCCTTTTCAGGGCTCGTAAGCGAGACCTGGTCAAGAACCGTATGTGGAACTTTTCTAGTAGCATATAAAGGCGGATATGGTCAACCTTCCCGGTCCCGCTCTTTATCCTGCCTACATGCCACGGCAGCGCAACGACGAACCCGTCAACAACGGTTTCCCGCAACGCCTTTCCGCTCTGCGCAAAGAGCGGAGCCTCACCCAGCAGGCGCTCGCGGAGATGGTCGAGTTGGGAATCACGCAGATGAAACGCTATGAAGCCGGAACCTCGCAGCCCACCTTGGAAGTGATTCGCAGGCTGTCGCAGGCGCTGCGCGTCAGCGCCGACGAACTGCTCTTCGGTAAGACCGGCCGCGGACCAGATGAGGAACTTCGTTTGCAGTTCGAAGCCATCTCCCGTTTCGACGAGGAGGAGAAGAAGGTAGTCCGCTCCGTGCTGGAAGGGCTGCTTTTGACGCACGAAGCGCGCCGCCGGTCCACCAACACGGCGTCCAAGGAGAATGCCCGATGAGCGAACGCGAACACGCCCACGAGTTAATCGACCGGCTTCCCGATCCGCAACTTTCCGCGCTGATCGGCCTGCTGGAAACGATCGTCGATCCGGTGGAAACGGCGCTGCGCAACGCGCCACTTGACGATGAAGAGGAAACAGAAGAGGAACAACGCGCCGCGGCCGAAGCCCGCGACTGGCTCCAGCGCAACCGCGGCCAAGGCATTCCTCACGAAGAGGCAATGCGCAGGCTGGGGTTGGATTGAAGCAAGTCCAGTGGACCGGGCCCGCGTTGGATGACATGGCGGCGCTCGATCAGGGGATCGCGCGCCGCGTGAAACGCGCCGTGGAGCGCTTCGCCGGGGCCGGCGCCGGAGACGTGAAGCGGTTGCAGGGCATCGATCCGCCGGAGTATCGGCTGCGCGTGGGCGACTACCGCGTCCGATTCCATCAGGACGGCGATACTGTCTACGTTCTTCGTGTGCGCAATCGCCGCGAGGCCTATCGCTGAGCCCGCGATGTCCGCAGCCCGACCCTGAAAGCGCCGGATGCGCGATGGTGCCTGGCGCGAGGCGTCAGGCGTCACGCACGCCGCGCGCCGGTAGCGCCTTTCCACGACGCTGCACGAGTCAATCAGGAAAGCGTGCCGTGGCGCAGCAATGCCTCTGACATAACGAGCGTTACCGGAAGTGCCGGCGCAAAGGCAGCGCCGGTGCCCTCCGCCAAAACGAGGCTCCGGCACGTTCCGGTAACGCTGCATTATGTCATCGGCCAGGCGCCCCGCCCCGCGGTCAGAGCACGCCGGCCGCCGGCAAAAGGCGCTTCCACCCGTCGTACTGTTTTCTTGGATCGCCGCCCGGCCCCCTCGCAGGGGAGTTCTGTGTGCCGCGCGGAAAATCGCGCGGCAAGGGGGGCTCATGTATTGCCAAGCAAGCCTGCCCCCTGCCTTCCTCGCTTCTTTACTTCTTCGCTTCTTCGCTTCCCCCAGTTCCGCCCCTATCTCGTAGAAAACAAACAATCTTCTCTCAAATTCCTTGCACTCGTGCGGTATCCTTAGATCAGAGGGGATTTTTTCCTTCCATCGATCCCTATGGCTTCCGAAAAGCAGCTTCGTGCCAACCGTGCCAACGGCGCGCGCTCCCGCGGCCCCAAGACTCCCGAGGGCAAGGCTCGCTCCTCGCAAAACGCCACCCGCCACGGACTTCGTTCCAAAAGTGTCCTCATGCGCAATGAAGACCCCGAGGCCCTCCAGCGCCTCTTGGATATGTATGTCTCCCGCCTCGGGCCCCTCGGCACCGCCGAAATGTCGCTCGTCGAAGAAATGGTCGCAGCCTCGTGGCGCCATCGCCGCTCCCTGAGCTTGGAACGCGACACCCTCGAGCTCGAAATGCAGAATCACTCCGGCGACGCAATCGATCGCCTCGTCCAATCCTTCGTCGCCCAGCTACCCAGGCTCCAGCTCCTCCACCGCTACCAGGCCCACTCCAATATCGCGTTCACCCGTGCCCTCAGCGCCCTCGTCCTCCTCCGCCGCCCCCCGACTGGCATGGACGGTCGTCTTTCGCCGTCCGCCCACCCCGCGCAGCCGGGCGCGGATCTGAAGCGTGCGGTACCGAACGAACCCAATTTCCCTTTTGTTTTCAACAAAAGTCCCCAAAGCGAACCTGCCGCGGATCCCCGGCTCCACCCCCGGAATTTACCTCTCCGCCCTTCCCTTGGCCCCATGGATCGGTATATAGTACACCCCAGCGAACCGTTAACCAGGGGCAACGGTCCACGTTAGTCTGACGCCCAGCTTAAACCAGCGCTTAGAGGATCTGTCTATGAAAAATTTCTTTACTCGCATCGCTATCCCGGCCGGTATGACTCTCCTGGCCGTCACACACCTTCTCGCGTCCCCTGTCGGCACCATCGCCGGCAACGTAAAAGACGCAAGCGGCGCCGTAATCCCGCAGGTAAAGCTCACCTTAACCAGCACCGCAACTAACGCTCAGCTTACGGCCTTATCCAATCCCGAGGGCCAGTTCCAGTTCCTCGAACTGCCGCCGGCCACCTACAAGCTGACCGCCGAAGCCGCCGGATTCAAAAAGGCCACCGTCGCCGCCGTCCTCGTGCAGGTCGATCAGATCACCCACGTCGATCTCACCCTCGAAGTAGGCAACATCACCGAATCCGTGCAGGTCGAGGCCGCCGCGCCGCTTCTCGAAACCGACAAGAGCACCCTCAGCAGCGTCGTGGACAGCTCTAATATCGCCAACCTGCCCCTCAACGGCCGCCAGGCCATGGACCTCGCGCTCATGACCCCCGGCGTCGTCCCCACCGCCTCCGGCACACAGGTCTTCAGCTTCAACGTCGCCGGCGCACGTTCGCAATCCAATATCTATCTCCTGGACGGCGTCAGTAACATCGACACCCAGGTCAATAGCAACCTGAATAACTTCCGCATCAGCGACGCGGTCCAGGAGTTCGCCGTCCAGACCAGCGTCTCTACCGCCGAATTCGGCCGCGGCACCGGCGGCCAGGTCAGCATGGTCACCAAGAGCGGTACCAACACCTTCCATGGCTCGCTCTTCGAGTACCTGCGCAATTCCAGCTTCGACGCGGCCGATTTCTTCACCAACAAGGCCCGCTCCACTAAGAATCCCCTCCACCGCAACCAGTTCGGCGGTACCGTCGGCGGCCCCATTCGCAAAAATAAAACGTTCTTCTTCGTCTCCTACGAGGAGTTCCGCCAGGTCGCGCCCACCGTCAGCCTGACCCGCGTCCCCTCCGACGCCGAACGCGCGCAGGTCACCGACCCAATTTCCAAGAACCTCCTTCAGTTCTGGCCCACCGCCAACACTTCCGTCGGTGCGAATAACTTCGTCGCCAACGTCGGGTCCACCACCTTCGACTACACCGGCCTTATCAAGATCGACCACACCTTCAGCGACAAGGACCGCATCACCGGCCGCTACGCCAACTACCAGGGCACCACCTTCACCCCCGGCGCCCTGCCCGAGCAGGGTGGCAACGGCAACACCCCCGTCAGCCGCAACGGCGTCCTCACCGAGGTGCACACCTTCAGCCCGAATCTGCTGAACGAATTCCGCTTCGGCTACTCGCGCAACCAGACCTTCATCACCGTTCAGGACGTCGGCTTCAATGCAGCCACCGTTTTTCAGATCAACGGCGTGCCCCTGCCCGGCGTGGTCGATGGCTCCAAGAACGTCCAGGATTCCGGCCTTCCCACCGTCAGCATCAGCGGCGGCTACGCCCCGCTCGGCAGCACCACCAACCTCCCGCAGGGCCGCATCACCAACACCTTCGAGCTCTTCGACAACGTCTCCTGGATCGCCCCCTTCGGCAAGAGCAAGCACTCCTTCCGCATGGGCTACCACATCCGCCGCGAGCAGGCGCGCCGCTACCTCGATAGCGTCGAGCGCGGCAGCTTCAGTTTCCTCAACTGGTCGGACTTCTCCGCCGGCCTGGTCAACACTTCCAGTTTCAAGACCGGAAACACCCTCGCCTACTGGGATCGCTTCCCCTTCGATCTCTACTGGCAGGATCAGTACAAGCCCACGAACAATCTCACCATCAATTACGGCATCCGCTACGAGTATCCGTCGGCGATCTACCAGACCCGCATGCAGGCGGCGAACTTCTTCCCCGGCGTCGGGCCGGTCCTTCTCGACACCAACCAGTTGCTGGGCATCGATCCCACCAAGGTCGGATACGCCGCCCTGGCCTACACGCAGGCGCCCTTCAATGCATCCAACAGCGGCGTCAATTCCGACAAGAATAACTGGGCCCCCATCGTAGGCCTCGCCTACACGCCGCACTCCGACAACTGGCTGTTCGGTCACGACGATACCGTGATCCGCGCAGGCTTCCGCGTCGGCTATGACGATATCTTTAATAACATCCCCGCTAACATGGGTCTAAATGCGCCTTATAATCTCAGCACCTCGCAGACCGCCGGCGTCACCCAGCCCGCTAAGTTCGGATGGGCCATCGGCTTCAACCAGAACGTGCCGCTGGTCAAGTTCGATTCCACCGGCAAGCCGTTGATCGGACTGGTCGGCTTCAGCGCTGAAGACCCCAACCTTCGCAGCGCGTACATTTACCAGTACAACTTCGGCATCCAGCGGCGCCTCACGCCCCGCCTCTCCCTCGAAGTCGATTATCAGGGCAGCACCGGACACAAACTGGGATTGTTCGTCGACCAGAACCAGCCCGCCGTCATCGTCAACGATCCCACCAAGCCCGGCAATGCCGCGCCCAATCAGCAGATCTATCCCTATCCTACTTTCGGCGCCGTCGGCACCGGAAAGGATATCGGCAACTCTAACTACAATGGAATGGTCTCTACTCTGAAGTACACCGGCCGTGGTTACTTCCTTCAGGCTTCTTACACCTTGAGTAAGTCGATCGACAACAACTCCGCTTTCTTCGGCTCCACCGGGGAGGCAAGTACCGTGGCCAACGGCAACAATATCAGCCTCGACCGCGGCCCTTCGTCGTTCGATACGCGGCAGCGTTTCGTCACCGTGTACAACCTCGATGTGCCCATCGGCCCCGGCCACAAGGTCTTCGGCTGGAACAACGGAGTCAACCGCCAGGTCTTCGGCGGCTGGCAGATCTCCGGCATCACCAGCGTCCAGAGCGGCCAGCCCTTCACCGTCTACAACGGCGCCACCGACTACAGCGGCTTCAACCAGTTCGTCGACCGCCCCGATGTGATCGGTTCCGGCAAGCTGACCCAGAACAATTCCAGCCCGGACAACGCGTTCGACACGACTTACTTCTCCAAAGTGCCGCCCACCGGACGGGTCGGCACTTCCGGCCGCAACCAGTATTATGGGCCCGGCCTGATCAACTTCGATTTCACCGCGCTAAAGACCTTCGCCATCACCCGAGAGCGCGTGCGCCTCCAGTTCCGCACCGACTTCTTCAATATCTTCAACCACACCAACTTCTCGAACCCCGTGCGCAACGAAAGCAGCGCCAGCTTCGGGAAGATCACGCAAACCGTCGGCAGCGCCACCGCAACCTCGGTCGGCACGACGGCGGGCCCGTTCGGCGGCGCCCGCCAGATTCAGCTAGCCCTGAGATTAAGCTTTTGACTTTGTGGGACCGGCTTTAGCCGGTCCTGAACCGCGCCCTAAGCCGCAGGTCGTTCTGCAGCATCCGCAGATACCGCGCTTCCGGTCCGCTCCTTTTCGCCCTCGCGATCTTCGCCCAGCCTGGGATCTTCCCGCGCAGGGCTAGTTCGCGGATCGAGAACCGGTCCCACGCCCCTCGTTCGGCGCCCGGACCTTCGTACAGCATGTACCCGTTCGCCAGCCGCTCCAGCGTGCGCCGCGCGCTGCGATATCCGGGCGTGCCCGCGATGCGTCTTTCCTCGCGCGCGGTCAGCGCCGCGATCGCCGGATCGGTCGGCCGGAAGCCCAGCTTCCGGTAGAACCAGAAGGCGCCCGAGTCGATAGCCTCCGGGTTCTCGTGCCCGAGTTGGTACGGATCGACCGAGAAGCAGTTGACGCCCAGTTCCTGCCGGAACAGGTGCAGCAGCCGCCCGTAGAGCCACGCCGATTCGCCTTCGCGAAACGTGTAATAGAGATTGAAGCCGGTCTCGGCGCGCTCGAAGATCGAGAGCAGCTCGACGTAACCCGCCGGCACGCCGTTCTTGAAGAACATGCCGCCGTGATACGCGCGCAGCGGCAGCCGCCGCTTTGGCGGCACGCCGAAGTAGTAGATCTCCACGCCGCGCCCCAGCCCGGCGTGAAAGACGCCGCCTTCGTCCGGATGGCTGAAGCCGTACAACTCGCGGTAGCGCATGGCCGACGTGTCCATGATGAGGTCCAGGATCCGCCGCGCCTCGCCGCGAGCCACTCGCTTCACGGGAATCGCCAGCCCGGCGAGCTCGCGCTCGAGCGACACCTCACTGCGCTTGATCAGCGGTTCGGTGTGGCGGAACAGCGCCCGCCCCGGCAGCCGCATCATGGATCGCGACACCTTTGGCGCAACCCGCCAGGTGAGCGGCAGCGACATCGAGTCGTAGCGCTCCGCGGCCTCCGGACCCTTCAGCCTGGCGAGCAGCCAGCCCAGGCCGCCGCACCATCGCTGGAATGGAACGTGGGCCTCCACCGGCCAGTCCTCGCGCGAAAGCGGCGCCAGGCGTGCGATCACCGGCCCCATGCGGTCGATCTCGTCGTAGCGGTCCCAGGCGATCTCGATCGCGCTCCCGTGACGGGCGCTGAGACTGCGAGCCACCTCGTAGCTGAAGACTGCGGTCAGCGAGGTCCCTGCGATCCCGGAGACCTCCGGCGCTTCGAACGGCTCCGGATCGGCGCCGGCCACCCGCTCGGCGAAGCCGGCCAGGATCTCGTCCGCCAGGCTCGCCACGGCGCGGGTCCGCGGGTAGGCCCTCAGGAAGAGCAGCGTCTCGTGTAGACGGATCAGGCCCGCGGCGTCGCGGATCGGGCTGCGCGCCACGCGTGCCAGCAGGCGCTCCAGCTCGCCGTTTTCTGGGCCGCCGAACCTTCGCTTCCACTCGTCCAGCCGGTCCAGCAGGGTATTTGGCATTTTGATGAGATTAACAGGCTGCTC
>DATJYJ010000514.1:0-2564 GCA_035578025.1 Verrucomicrobiia bacterium | reverse complement strand
GTGCGCACGGCCCGCGTCGTTCACCCGCACCAGCGCTCCGTTATCCACCAGGAACTGATCCACCTGCCGCGAAACCTGTTGCCGCGTCAACTGCCCCTCCGGCAATTTCGGTTGCTCGGGAAAACGGAACGGCCGCGGATTCTTGGCATCGAAGCGCGACTTCCATTCGTCTTCGGGACGCCGCATCGGCGCCGGATTCATATCCTCGGGCACGTCCACGTGTTCTCCCACGAACACGATCGCTCCGTGCACTTTGTCCTTCACCGAATTCAAGTAAGCATCAAGCTCAGCTTGGGTCGGCTGCTTCGGGTCCGCCGGCTTTTCCTTAGGCGGCATCGGGGGCGAAGCCCATTTCGGCTCCGGTGGCGGCGTTGAGGCGCCGAAGAAATTGAATCCTCCTCCTCGCGGCGGCGCCATACCCGGCGGGTCGATCAGCACCACTTGCGCGGTCACCTCTCCTTTTGTGCTCGGCGTCCAGGCCAGCGGCTTCACCATCAACTGGCCGTGAAACGGCGCGACCGCTTCCGCAGTCAACTCCATGTTCTCCCATCCGGGCACCGGCATGGCCGCGCTCGGCGGCTGAAACGTCCACGGCTCCAGATGCGTGTTCTCAAGGCCCCAGGACGCCATCGTCCTCACCGCCCAATCATCGGCGGCCTTCAGATTCGGGGTTCCCGTCAGGCGCGGCCCGTACACGTCAGCCACTTCATGAATGATCCACATGATTTTCGAGTCGTTGGCTTCTTCCGTACGAATCTGCGCGTACACCTGCTGGACTTCAGGCGCCAGCGACACCATCGGCGCCGCCGTCACAGTGAAGCAGCAGAGCAAGAACACACCAACCTTAATCACTTTTCCTCCCCTCCGGCCATAAGGATTCGAGCTCATCGCCCCCTTATGCGGTCAAACCTCGTAGGTTACGCAAAAAGTCAATGACGGCGCTCGGCAGGGTAGGGTTTCAGATCCTGTCTAAAAAATCAGTGGATTCCCGCCTTCGCGGGAATGACGCATCGGCATCGAGTCCCCAAATGAAGCCTCGTAACTCCCAAGGTTGCCGACGCCACCGCGGAGAAAGCGGGGCCCGCGTCCCACCTGCAGCAACTCGCGTCAGCCAAGCCCAAGCACATGAACTCAGCCCAACGCACGCGACAAAACCGGGCAGCGCGCCTCAGACCCGCCAGCAAATCAGCTTGAGGTCCGTCATTTCCTCGATGGCGTAGCGCGGGCCTTCGCGGCCGATGCCGCTGTGCTTGACGCCGCCATAAGGCATGTGATCGGCGCGATACGTCGGCACATCGTTCACCATCACTCCGCCGAAGTGCAAAGCGCGTGCCGCCTCGAAAGCCTTGGTGAGATCGCGTGTGCAGATGCCCACCTGCAAGCCGTATTCGGTGGAGTTCACCTGCTCGATGGCGTCGTCGAGCACCCGGTAACGATGAAGCGCCACCACCGGCCCGAACACCTCTTTGCAGCACACGTCGAGGTGCGGTGGCACATCATCAAGAACGGTGGGTTCCATGGCGGCGCCGCGCCGGCGCCCGCCCGCCAGCACCCTGGCTCCGGAGAGCCGGGCCTGCTCGATCCACGATTCCACGCGCTCAGCTTCGTGAACATTGATGAGTGACGCGACGTCCGTGCTCTCTTCAAGAGGATGCCCCATCTTGAGTTTGCGGACGCCTTCCACGAAGCGGTGCGTAAATTCGCCGGCGATGACCTCCTGCAGATGGATGTTCTGCACCGAGACGCACGTTTGGCCCGCATACGTAAAGCTCCCGGTAACGCAGCGCGGAATGATGAAGTCGAGATCGGCGTCGGGCTCGATGATCACCGAAGAGGTGTTGCCCAGCTCCAGGGTGACGCGTCGCAGCCCTACCTGAGCGCGAATCATCTCACCCACCGGAACGCTGCCCGTGAAGGTGATAAGCGACACCTGAGGGTTGGCCACCAACCACTGGCCCACCGTTTCGCCCGGACCCGTGATCACGTTATAGGCGCCGGCGGGCGCACCCGCTTCCTTCAGCAAGCGAGCCAGGCGCAGCGCGGTGAGCGGTGTATTCTCGGAGGGCTTGTGAATCACGCTGTTGCCGGCGGCCAGCGCCGGACCGATCTTGTGAAGCGGCAGGTTCAGGGGGAAATTGAAGGGCGTGATGGCCGCCACAATGCCCACCGGCTCGCGGACGGTCACCGCCCATCGGCCTTTGCCGGCGGGCGCCGCATCCATGGGGATCGCTTCGCCGTGCAAGCTGCGAGCCGCATCGGCCGAGGCTAGCAGTGTCTGCTGCGCGCGCTCCACTTCAATGCGCGACTCCTTGATGGGCTTGCCAGCTTCGCTCGCGATGGTGCGCGCAAGCTCTTCGGCATCGCGTGCCACCAGGGCACGCAAGCGATCGAGGATCTGGGCGCGCTCGTAAAGGCTGAGCGCTGCCATCGCCTGAGAGCCGGGTTCCGCAGCCTCGACGGCACGCAGGACGCAGGACTCATCAGCCTCACTCACGCGGGCCACAGGCGTGCCATCGTAAGGCTGGGAGATGGTGCGCACGGAGCCAGTGGACACGGGCTCATCC
>DATJYJ010000513.1:0-5104 GCA_035578025.1 Verrucomicrobiia bacterium | reverse complement strand
CGCCGTCGCGGGCGCGAGCGACATCACCGCCGAAGCCGCGGACGTAGTCTACCTCCCGCACTCGCTGGCGAGCCTGCCGAAAGTCTTTTCGGTGGGGCGCCAGGCCGTGGCCACCGCGTGGCAGAACATCATCCTGTTCGCTGGCATCGTCAACCTGGCCGCGGTCATGTTGGCCGCCACCGGCCGCCTGGGGCCCATCGGCGCGGCGCTCACCCACCAACTCTCGTCGTTCTTCGTGATGATGAATTCGCTGCGCCTGCTGCGCGTCCCCGGACGCGGCCTGCGGGTATGGAAGCGGCTGAGAGTGCCGGCTCTGCGCCCTCACCTCGACACCCGCGCCGCGATGCGCTGGCTCGCCGCTCGCCGGCGCTCCGTCCTGGCTGCCGCGGCCGTGATCCTGGTCCTCAACGGCATCTACGTCGTGCCGCCCGAAGAAGTCGGCATCGTGCAGCGATTCGGGCGCAAGCTGCTGCCCAACGACGAGCCGGGCATCCACTACAAGCTGCCGTGGCCCATCGACCGTCTCACGCGCGTGCGCGCCCGCCGTATTCGCGTCGTGGAGATCGGCTTCCGGTCGAACGCCACCGCTCCCGATGTCGAGCCCGCCGCCTACGAGTGGAACGTGCAGCATCGTTCCGGCCGGTTTCAGCGCAAGCCCGAGGAGTCGCTCATGCTCACCGGCGACCAGAACATGATCGAGCTCAACGCCACCGTCCACTACGACCTCCCGCGCCCCGACGAGTTCACCTTCGGCCAGCTCGACGGCGAAGCCACCGTGCGCGCCGCCGCCGAATCGACCGTGCAATCGGTGGTCACGAGTTCGACACTCGACGATGTCCTCACCACCAGCCGCTTCGAGGTAGAGCAGCGCGTCAAGCGGGAGCTTCAGATGCGGCTGGACCGTTATGCCGCCGGCGTCCGTGTGCTCGGAGTGCGGCTGCAGGATGTGCATCCTTCCCTCGAAGTCGTGGACGCATTCCGCGACGTGTCGGGCGCGTTCGAAGAGAAGAACCGCGTCATCAATGAGGCCGAAGGCTATCGCAACGAGCAGGTGGCGGTGTCTCGCGGCAAGGCCAAAGCCAGCCTGGCCGACGCCAGCGGATACAGCGCCGGCCGCGTGAGCCGCGCGCAGGGCGATGCCGCGCGCTTCGATCAGCGCGAGGCGGCATTCCGCGTTGCGCCCGGCCCCACCGAGACGCGCCTCTACCTGGAGACCGTCGAGCAGGTGCTCGCGGGCAAGAAGAAGCTGATCGTCGATAGCACCAAAGCGCGCCGGCAGCTTTATCTGCTGGACGACGGAGTCGAGATCGGCGGTCCGGCGCTGAATCCCGTGTTCACGGAAGCGCCGCGCCGTCCGCCGGAGGAACCCTGACCGATATGGAGAAATACCGGAAGTATCTTCCCGCCGCGATTGCGGTTGGAGCGCTGATCCTGATCTGGCGCACGTTGTTTTCCGTGAGCGAGACCGAGTTCGTGCTCGTCACGCAGTTCGGACGCCCGCTGTACGCGGTCACCGATGCCGGCATGCACATGAAGTGGGCCTTCCAAAGCGCCACGTATTTTGACCGCCGCCTGCGCGTCTACAATCCCCGCCCGTCCGAGTTCCTGACGCGCGACAAGAAGAACATCGTGGTGGACAGCTACGTAGCCTGGCGAATTCAGGATCCCGCGCGATTCGTGCAGACCGTCGGCGATCCTGTGGCGGCGGAGATGCGGCTGCACGATATCGTCTGGTCCGGCCTTTCCGCGGCCCTCGGCGCGCACGACCTCGACGCACTGGTGGCGCCCGGCGGCAAGGTCCAGACCGGAGACCTGATGGACGCCCTCACCGATCTTACCGACCGGTCCGCCCTGTCTCAATACGGCATCCGCGTGGCCGACGTGCGCATCAAGCGGATCAATCTTCCCGAGCAGAACAAGCAGAGCGTCTACGCGCGCATGCGGGCCGAGCGCGAGCGGATCGCGCGCCAGTATCGGGCCGAAGGCGAAGAGCAGGCCCTGAGCATCCGCGCCGACGCCGACCGCCAGAAGGCCGAGATCCTCTCCGCCGCATACCGCGAGGCCGAGAAGATCCGCGGCCAGGGGGACGCCGAGTCGACCAGGATCTACGGCCAGGCGTATTCGAAAAATCCGCGATTCTACAAGCTCCTGCGCACTCTCGAAGCCTACAAAAAAATCCTCGACGACAAGACCACGGCCATTCTCAGCTCCGATTCGGAGTTGCTAAGAGTGCTGACGCACGGGGAGGCAGGCGCGAAGTGAGCCTACGGCGACGATTCGTCTGGGGCGTCCTGCTCCTCTGGATTCTCTCCGGCGCCTACGTGGTCCAGACCGACCGCGAAGCGGTGGTCACCCGCTTCGGCGCGGTAGTCGAGCCGCGTGTCCTCCCTGGCGTCCACTACGCCCTCCCCTGGCCCATCGACCGCGTCGCCACCCTGAAGGTGCGTCAATTGCAGCGCCTCGTGATCGGCGGAGAAGCCGCCGACATGGTCCTCGGCAAAACTCAGCCGCTTGCCTCGCAGTTCCTCACCGGCGATCAGAACATCATCAACATGCGGGTCGTGGTGCAATATTCGGTCGGCGTTCCCGCGGACTACCTGTTCCGCACCGCCAACGTGGCGCAAACCACGGGCGCGATCGTGGAGGCCGAGCTTGCGCGCCGCATCGGGCGGTCGGACGTGGATGCCATCCTGACCACCGAGAAGCTCGCCATCCAGGACGCCGTCCTCGCGGCGGCCCAGAAACGCCTCAACGACTACGGCGCCGGCGTCAAGCTCTCCACCGTCAACATCGAGAGCGTCACCGCTCCGCCCGAAGCGGCCGACGCCTTCCGCGACGTGGCCAGCGCCCGCGCCGATACCGCACGAATCGTGAACGAAGCGCAAAGCTACGCCAACGATCTGCTTCCCCGCGCCCGCGGCGAAGCCAGCCAGTTGATGGAATCGGCCGAGGCCTATCGGACCACCAAGGTGAACGAGGCGACCGGCGACGCCGATCGCTTCACGGCAGTCGCCGCCGAGTACGCCAAAGCGCCGGAGGTGACCAGCGGACGCCTCTACATCGAGGCCATGGAGCAGATCCTTCCCAGGATCCGCAAGCTGGTCGTGGATCCAAATGGCAATCTCGATCTTTCTATCATTCGAAAAGGCGACGTGCCCAAGAACCCCTAGTCCTACTTCCGCGTGATCCAGATCGGGCTCGACCACGCCATGTTGCGATCGATCTGGATCACCCGCACGTAATACCAGCTTTGGCCTGCCGCGGATGCCGTGTCCGTGAAATCGAACTCGGCGGTATCCGCGTTGGGCTCCGCCTTGTAGACGAACTTGCCGTCCTTGACCACCTCGACGCTCTGCACCACGCTCGTCCCCAGCACCTTCACGTGCAGCGTCGGTTGCGTGGACATCTCGAGGATGTCTCCCATCATCCACTCCCCGCCCTGCCGGTCGCGAGCCCGCACGTCCAGCACGATATTGTCGGTGGCCCCGTAAGCGTGCCGCTTGCGCATGCTCTCCACGATGTCGCGCCGCGCCGTCGACGGCGTGTAAATCATCGTGTATGACGAATGCGTCGAAATATGGTCGGAGCTCGACTCCGTCCCCAGCTTGTACCCTTTCTTGAGCGCGTTCCAGTAGAAGCCCGCCGGGCGGTACGGTCCGTGCGTGGCCACGTTGTAATCGGCCGATTCCGCGCGCGGCGCGCCCTCGTACTCGTAGTTGGCGTGATAGCCCTGGTAAATCTCGACCAGCGGCTCCACCTCGGGATCGTTGTCGCGGTAGTCGCTGCCCTGGTCGGTGGCCAGCGAATGCAGCATGCAGATCCCGCGATTCTGTTTCAGGTACGGGTACAGAATCGGCCCGGTGTTGACCGTGTTTTGATTCTCCTGCTGCGAAATCGGCAGCACGTGCACGCCGCGCTGCGCGAAGACCACGTTGCGATGCCCGTTCGGATACGGCACGCTGCGCTCGTATCCGAACAGCGGAGTGTAGCCGCCGGGAATGTGGAACAGGTCGATGGCCTTCTCGGTGCGCCACCAGGTGTACTCGTCGAGCCCCGCGTTGTGGTCGGAGACGATGCCGGTGTCCATGCCCGCGGCGTCGAGCATGTACCGGAAGTAGTCTTCCAGCGAGCCATCGCCCGCCCCGTCCGGCGAAATCTCCGTATGACGGTGGAAATCGCCGCGCACGATCCTCAAGTCCGCGCCGCCGGTCTGCGCCCGGTAACTGCCTGCGCGCTGGATGTCGGCCGCTTCACGAGGATGGATGAAAGCCGCATTGGCCGGCGGCTCGGCAAAAGCTGTGAGCACCGCCACCGGCGGCGAAGCCCCGCCTTCCGTGCGCGCAAACTCGATCTCGTTCCGCCGCCGGTTCGGCTGTCCCGCCGCGCCCGGGAACAGGCGATTGTCATTGGTCCAGACCGCCCAGACTCCAGACGCCGCGGGCATGAGTTGGAACGGCCCGTCAGGCCGCGTGCTGGAGCGCGGAAGCTGCGCCGCCGGACGCCAGTGGTCGCCCTCATACGCCGTGAGGAACATGTCCCAGCGCCCGTTGTTCGCCCAGAAGTCGGTGCGGTTCATCGCCGTCATGGTGCGGACGCGCAGCGCCATCCAGATACGGCCTGCCCCATCGCACGTGAGCTGCGGGCCTTCGACATAGCGGTCGTACCGCTTTGGCACCGCGCCCATGGGGTCGGCGGGCCCGGACCATTTCCCGTTCTCGAGCACCGCCACACGCGGATGCCGGTCGGCGTACAGCGTCGTGCCGCGCCACGTGTCGTCGCGCGAGAAGTCTTTGCCCCAGTTGGCCCCGGATTCGTCCCACGCCAGCCAGAGGCGGTCGTTGGCATCCACCGCCACCGACGCGTGCGCCTGGAAGCGCGAAGACTTGGTCACTTGCTGGATCGGGTCCATCGCTCCGTCCGCGCCGATGCGGCGCAGGAAGATATCGTAGTTGCCGGTGCGATAGCTGTCCCAGGCGACGTAAAGATTGCCTTTGGAATCCGCGGCGGCATCCGGCATCCACGCGCTGGCCCCGCTGATCTCTTGCGCGGCGCTCCACGAGTCGCCCGCAAGCTTGCTCCAGAAAACGTGCGACTGCGCGTTCTG
>DATJYJ010000512.1:0-4381 GCA_035578025.1 Verrucomicrobiia bacterium | reverse complement strand
GTGGCCGGCGACTGGGTATGCTGCCGGAAGGCCTCGTAATTTGCATAGAAGAACAGCTTATCCCGCTTGATCGGTCCGCCGATCTTGCCGCCGAGCTGGTTCACATTCAGGAATGAGCGCGCGACGCCGCTCTGGTTGTTGAACCAACTGTTGGCTCCGAAGTGGCTGTTGCGGTTGTGCTCGAACAATCCTCCGTGAAACTGGTTGGTCCCCGAGGGCGTGACGAAGGTGATTTGCGACGCGCCGACGCCGAACGCCGGGTTGGTGTTCGAAGTCGAGATGGTCATTTCGGAGACCTGGTCGAGGAGCAGCAGGTTGGGCGAGAAGTCCACTGCATTGGTGCGGATGAAATTGTCCTGAATGTTGATGCCGTCCAGGGTCATGTTGGTGAACGAGGTGCGCTGCCCGTTGATAATGCTGTCTCCCGAGCGGCCGTTCGAGACGCCCGCTAGCGCGGTCACCAGGCCCAGGGGGCTGCGGTTGAGCAGCGGCAGGTCCTTGATCTGGGTGCGGCTCATGTTCATGGCAACTTCGGCGTTGGTAGTCTGGACGGTGGTCGCGGAATCGGTGACTTCCACGGTGTCGGTGACGCTGCCCACTTCCAATTTAATCGCCGGCATGGCCGTTTCCACGCCGGCCGTCAGCACCACTCCGCGGTCAGTGTGTTTGCGGAAACCCGCCGCGGTGACGATCACATCATAGGTTGCAGGCGGGACGCCGGTGAACGCAAACAGGCCGTCGGTCGTGGTCGGCATGCTCAACAGCGGCTTGGCGCCACCCGGCAAATAGACGTCGACCACCGCCGCGGGTACCGCCGCGCCGCTGGGATCGGTTACAGATCCGGTTAATCGGGAAGTGACTTGAGCGGAAAGAGACCCGCACACGACAATGGCCGCAAAGAGCCAACGATAAGCTTGCATTGGTTACCCCTCGAGTGTGATTTTTGACCCAGTGGAGAAGAGTATACACCAATTCCAGAGCGCGGAAATGTAAACGGTACCAGGTGGATTAACGCGGGGTAAAGGGCTAGCCGATGCCGGCGTGGCGTTTGAAGATCATGAGCATGTTTTGCGAGAAGGCCGAGCGGGCGAGGACCATGTCGCAGCCGGCATCCTGCGCCTTCACCTTGAGCTCGCTCTGGAGGTGGGAGAGGTAGCCGAGCAGGCTCACGCTCTTCGTCTCCGTGCTGCCTTTGAGCTTGGTGATAAGCTTCAGGGGATCGACGGCATCGAAGTTCAGATCGAACACGATCAGGCTCGGTCTGTGTTTCGCCTTTTCGAGCACTTCCCCGGATTCCTTCACGAACTCCAGGGCCAGTCCGTTGCGCTTGGCGGCTTCGCTGATCTTGACCGAGAAGAACAGATCATTCACTACCGCGAGGACTCTCTTCGGTTCCTGCTTGGGCATAGCTTGTATTTTTGACGAGTTCCCGACTCAGAACTAGGAGGATGGGACAAGTGAATTCTATCATGAATCCATGGATGTCCATTCGTTCTCCCGGCCGGACTGCGCGCGCGTCCGCCATATCGCCCTCGATCTGCAAGTCGATTTCGGCCGGAAACTGCTGGAAGGATCGGCGGACCTGCACTTCGATCTGGTCTCCGGCAAGGAGCTGATCCTCGATACGCGCGGGCTGGAGATCGCCTCGGTCCTGCCGGCGGAATCGTGGGAACTGGGGCCGGAGCATCCGATTCTCGGCCGGCCGCTGTTCATCCGGGTGGGGCAGGGAACCAGATCGGTGAAGGTCCGATACGCGACAACGCCGGCGGCCAGCGGGCTGCAATGGCTGGATCCGCCGCAGACCGCGGGCAGGCAGCATCCGTTCCTGTTCACGCAGTCGCAGGCCATCCACGCGCGAAGCTGGATTCCACTGCAGGACACGCCAGGGGTGCGGGTGACGTTCGAGGCGCGCGTGACCGTTCCCACGCCGCTGCGGGCCGTGATGGGCGCGGTGGCGCGGGACGGCGTTTTCCGCATGGACCACCCGGTCCCCTCCTATCTGATTTCGCTGGCCGCCGGAGACATCGCGCATCGCTCGATCGGGCCGCGCTCCGCGGTCTACGCCGAGCCCGCGCTGCTCGATGCCGCGGCGCGCGAATTCGAAGACACCGAGAGCATGATCCAGGCAGTCGAGTCGCTGTACGGTCCGTACCGCTGGGGCCGGTATGACATTCTGGTGTTGCCTCCCTCATTTCCATTCGGCGGAATGGAGAACCCCTGCCTGACGTTCGCCACGCCGACGGTACTGGCCGGCGACAAGAGCCTGGTCGCGCTGGTAGCGCACGAACTGGCGCACTCCTGGAGCGGCAACCTGGTCACCAACGCCACCTGGAGCGATTTCTGGCTGAACGAAGGCTTCACGGTGTATGTCGAGCGCCGCGTGCTCGAAAAGGTCTACGGCCGCCGCCGCGCCGATATGGAAGCCGTGCTGGGCCGCGGCGAACTGGAGAAGGAGTTCACGCGCCTGCCCGAGAACGACCGCGTCCTCCACGTGGACCTCAACGGCCGCGATCCCGACGACGGCTGTACGCTGGTGCCGTACGAAAAGGGCGCACTGCTGTTGCGCACGATCGAGGAATCCGTGGGCCGCGAGCGCTTCGACGCATTCCTGCGCGCCTACTTCGACCGCTTCGCGTTTCAGAGCATCACCACCGCTCAGTTCCGGGAGTACCTGCGGGCGGCGCTCCCCAACCCGGTGCCCCTCGACGAATGGATCTCCCGCCCCGGAGTCCCGCCAGGCGCCGCGCAGCCGCACTCGGACGCATTCGAGCACCTCGACTGGCCCGCGCCCGGGTGGTCGACACACGAATGGCTGCATTTCCTGCGGTCGCAGACGGCCCCGGACATGGCGCGCCTGGACCGCGAGTTTCATCTCAGCGACGCACGGAACTCGGAGATCCTGCACCAGTGGCTGCTGATGAGCGTCCAGCACGGATACTTGCCCGGCATCGAAAAGGTGGAGCCGTTCCTGTGCTCGGTGGGCCGGCGCAAGTTCCTCAAACCGCTGTACACGGAGCTGATGAAGACCGAGGAAGGGCGGGAGCGGGCCCGCGCGATTTATGCCAAGGCGCGGCCGGGATATCATCCGATCGCGCAAGCGACGATCGACGCGGTCGTGGCCGGGACCGGCTGAAGCCGGTCCCACAACAGGGATCAGAATTTCAGTGCGGCAAGCATCTCTTTCTTCAAGCCTGATCTTGCCGCGAAATCGTCTCGCCCGGAAAACGCCTTCTCCTTGCGCGCATTCCGCCACGTCGCTACCTCCGCCTCGCCGATCCCCGGCACCAGGCGCATAATCCCGGGCTGGACCGTGTTGACGTCGAAGCGCACGGTCATCTCTTCGCCGAAGGCCGCGATCCGCACCTTCGCCGAGGGCACTTCGCACGCCAACTCCGGTCCCAGCCTCGAGAGCAGAACGCCGGGATCGGCCAGCACCTGTTCGCGCCACTTTTTCCGCGCGGCGGCAATTGCCTGCACATTCAGCTTGCTCACATCCAGGCGCAGCGCAGCCAGGTAGTGCTCCCTCCAAAGCGAGGCCGCCGCGGGATCGACGAACACGCCGTGACTGGTGTCGTTGAGCGCGTCCACGATCGACGTCTTCTCCTCGGGGAACAGCTTCATATACTCGATGACCACGCGCGGCAACCACGGTCCCGGCTCGAGCCCGGGGTTGGTTTGAAAGGCGGCGTGGATGGCCCGCAGCACCTGGCGCTCACGGGCATCGATGGCTGCATCCTCGGGGACGCTGGTACCGCGCATTGCGTAAAGGAAAAAGAAGCTCGCGTAATAGCCTTCGGCCTGCAGAAGTTGATTGGCATCGCGGACGGCGGCGAAATCGCGCGCCTTTTCGAGCTGCACTCGCAGGTAATCTGGGCCCTGAAACGCGCTCTCGAACGCAAAATTGTTCTCGCGGACCTCGCTGTAGCGCGCCACATTCTGCGAATAGCTGGTCAGATCGGCCGAGTGCCGGAAATATTCCACTGCCTGGAACGGGCCGTCGCCGAACAGCACCAGGCCGCGGTGAAACCGCTGCCGAGTGCGTGCATCACGCCCCACGTGCGCCTGCACAGTCTCCAGGTGGATGGCGTACCCTTCGCTGAAGGCCGTGTTGCGATCGGTGAGCGCCGCGGTCGAGTGCGGGATGGCGGCCATCGCCTTGCCTTCCATCTGGCGCCCGCCGGCGAGCATCTCCATCGCCATGTGCCCGGTCTCGTGCAGCAGCGTGGTCTCGAAGCGCCACTCTTCGGCGTCCAGCAGGATATAAGGTTGTCCCGGGTGCTCTTCGACTGCGTCTCCTTTCTGCACGCGGAATCCGGCCGCGGCGTGATTGCCGCCTTTCACCAGTGCCACGTAGTAATCCGGGATACCAGTGCCCGCGTGC
>DATJYJ010000511.1:0-33078 GCA_035578025.1 Verrucomicrobiia bacterium | reverse complement strand
AGTCTGCCGCGGCCAAATATCGTTCGCGCCCGACGCACGGGCCGCGGCGATAGCCTGCTGCGTGGCGGAGATCGCCTGGTCGTACTGTCCCTGCGCCGAATAGAAATCGGCAAGCTGCTGCCACGCACTCACCGCCTGCTGCGGACTGGCCGCGCCAGCCACCTGCTGCCGGAACATTGCCAGCGCCTCTTGGTCGTGACCGTATCGCTGGAAGAACCATGCGTAGCGGCCATCGTCCTGTTTGGCTGCGAGCTGCCGCACGCGATCCACAACGGTCTCCACAGTCTCACGCCGCCCCAGTTGCCGGTATAAGTCGGCCAACTGCTGGTATGCGCCTCCCAGGTCAGTGCTGAATCCGAAGCGCGTGATGCGCCCGCTGACCGCAGCCCAAACGCCGCCGGCCGGTGCGGGGCGAATTGGCAGCGCTGCAGCGGGCTTTTCCGCCTCGGCGACCGCCTGCTCCTGGCAGAGCACCGCCTTGAGCAGGTTTCCATCCTGCTGCCAGAGCTGGGCAAGGTTCGACAGCATTGCCAGACGATTCGGATTGCTGGTGCCGGATTTTCCGGTACGTGCCAGAGCTTCCTCCACCACGGCACGCGCCTGGGCTGTCCGCGCACCGCTCTGGTACATCTCGACCACAGTTTGCACCCATGACGGAAACGGGCCGGCGTCGGCTGGCAACTGGTGAAGTGTCGCACGAGCTTCCTCGCGGAGAGCCGCAGCATCGGCGAAGCGGCCCTCGCGGCGGGCTTTCCAGAAGGCATCCCGCTTGGCAAAGATCGGGTCTGGCTGGGGTGCCTGCGACAGGGCGGTCCCAATGCATAACAGCACCAGCGAGGCGCGATACATGCCCGTGTAGACCCCGGATCGGGCGGCCGGGTTCCCATGACGGTTCATGGCCCGGGATTGTGCACGCCGCGAGCCAACTCGCAGCGGCTTGGTTTGACTGACTCTTTTAGGACATTCCCGCGTGTCCGGATTTCACGCGTGTGTCCCTATGACCGTCGGCCGGGGGGGAATCAGAGCTTCTTGAAGAGTTTGTCGAACGCGTTGCGAGCGTCGTCCGCATTCTTCGGTGCGGGAGGACCCGGGTTCACCGCCATCGAGGGCGGAGGAGCCGAAGCGCCGTTAGTGCCTTCGCGAGCGACCGTAACACGGGGGGTAAAGAGCGAACAATCGTTGTTCTTGTCCTTGACCGCGATGCGCACCGGAATCGGCTTCATGCACTGGAAACGGGTCGAAGGTTCGAAATGCGAGCACTGCTTGCAGCAGTGAAGCTCGGCGTTACATTTGGGGCAGTTGCCGGAAAAATTGGTCTCCGCCGGGAGGGCCGTCGCGCAATTGAAGCATCGCGAGGCGGCGACATGCTGAACCAGGCGGGGCAGGCGGGGACCGGTCACGTCCAAGGGAGGACGCGGGCCCTGGGGTTTCGGACGGTCTTCGCGAAAGGGTCGGTTCTCGCGATCCGAATCCATATACCCGTGTTGTCTGTATTTGCGGTCGCTATCCATGAGGATGTTACTCCGTTGTGCGTTCCGTAGAGCTACTCCGTAGTGCTACTCCGTAGGGCTACTCCGTAAGGAAGCGGGATGGGAAGAGTGCTAAAGGTCCGATAAAACGTCATGCGCCACACGATAAGACATGGCCATTCCGGTCAAGAGGCCGCGCGGCAAACCTTGGCGGACGCGGTTGACTTGGGATAACGTAGGCTTGAGCGTGAGTTCCTAGGGCGCCCCTAACAGCACTCCCGGAACCCGCGTGGGCTGCAAATACATATCTACCACAAAATGGATGCCGTTTGCACCTACTATTCTCGAATCTTCCGGGTGGTCCAGGTACTAGCCAGTCCGCGCTCTACCCCACGCCGCTCCATTTCAGCAGGTTGGTGCAGGGGCGCGTAATCGGATCGTCAAAGTGGTTGGGGCTGACGCGAAGGGCATAGCCGAGGCGGCCGGTACGCTCGGGCACGACATCGCGGCTGAAGATGGCCACCGAACCCTGCTGTTCGACAACGGGCAGGGTCAGGACCTCGGTTTCCTCGAGGTGGCCGTTCGAATCCACACGGCCAATGACGGCCTCCACGCGAACATCGCCGGGAGTGAGACCCGCCAGGTTGATGGCGGCGCGTACCGGTACCGCCTTGCCGCTGGTGAGCGCTGCGCCGGGGCCGGGACCGGCCTCGACGAAATGCACCCGGTCCCAGACCTCGCGAACCCTCGCGTTCCAGGCCGCACGCTCGCGGGCGAGATTGTACCCACTGACGCACATTCGGGCATGGGCAGTGTGCGCCGGATCGTAGAGCTCGCTGGTGTATTCACGCACCATGCGGCGGCAATCGAAGGTCGGACTGATATAGGCGAGTGATCGCTTGACGCGCCGGATCCATTCGCGCGGAGTCTGATCGCGGTGCTCATAGAAGAGCGGCACGATCTCGTTTTCGAGCAGGGAGTAGATGGCGCCGGCGTGGAGTGCGTCCTGATCTTCCGAATATGGCTCGCGTTCGCCGATGGCCCAGCCGCCGGACTGTTCGTAGGCCTCATCAAACCACCCGTCCAGAATGCTGAGGTTCAGCACGCCGTTGATAGCGGCCTTCATTCCGCTCGTCCCACAAGCCTCTTCGCCGCGCCGCGGATTGTTGAGCCAGAGGTCCACGCCCTGGACCAATTCCCGCCCGACCTTCATGTCGTAATCTTCAACGAACACCAGATGCTTCCAAAGCTCGGGATCGCGGGAAAGCAGCACAATCTCGCGGATGTAGCTCTTACCGGGCTGGTCCTTGGGATGGGCTTTGCCGGCGATCACGATCTGCACCGGCATCTCCTTGTTCAGCAAAATGGCCTTGAGGCGCTCGACGTCGCGGAACAGCAGAGTGGCGCGCTTGTAGGTGGCAAAACGGCGAGCGAATCCGATAGTGAATGCGTTGGGATCGAGCACCTCCGACGCCCGGCGCACTTCAAGCGACGATGCCTGGCGGCGCAGCGCGGACGCCTGCTGCCTACCGCGCACGAAGGCGATCAGACGCCGTTTGCGGCGCCGGTGGACCTCGAATAACTCTTCGTCGGGGATATCCTGAACCTGGTTCCAGATGGACGGATCGTTGAAACGCGAACGCCAGTCGGGATCGAGATACTGATCGTATAGCAGCGCGAGGTCGCCGTTGAGCCAGGTCGGTACGTGAACGCCGTTGGTGACCGATGTGATGGGCACCTCCCAAAGCGGGAGCTGCGGCCAGAGGTCCTGGAACATCTCCTGGGAGACTTCACGATGCAGCCGGCTGACCGCGTTGCGATAGGACGACGTGTTCAGCGCCAGAATCGCCATGCTGAAGCGCTCGTCGCGATCGAAGACATTGCGGCGGCCAAGCGCCATCAGTTGTTGGAAATCGATACCGATCTCGGCGCAATACTCGGAGAAATAGTGGTACATCAGGCCGGGGTCGAAGATATCGATCCCGGCGGGGACAGGCGTGTGGGTGGTAAAGACATTGCTGGCGCGGGCAGCTTCCAGGGCCTCGGTGAAGCTCAATCCTGCGTCGCGCATGTGCAGCCGGATCTGCTCGAGCACCAGAAACGCGGAGTGGCCCTCGTTCATGTGGTAGACGGTGGGGTTGAGCCCCATCGCGTGCAATGCGCGAGTGCCGCCGATTCCGAGCACGATCTCCTGGCGGATGCGGGTATCGATGTCGCCGCCATACAGCGAATCCGTGATGTCGCGATCCTGCGGCAGGACGTTTTCGGGGATGTTGGTATCGAGGAGGTAGAGCGTGATCCGGCCTACGTCGAGCTTCCACACCTGGATAAAGACGTTGCCGGTCGGGAGCTTGACGGTGACCTTGAGATCGCCACCGGCGGCGTCCTTGACCGGGACCAGCGGCAGCGTATAGAAGTCATTCATCGGGTAGCGTTCCTGCTGCCAGGCATCTGGCGTGAGGAACTGGCGGAAATAGCCCTGTTGATAGAGCAAGCCGACCCCGACCAGAGGGTAGTCCTGATCGCTGCACGATTTCAGATGGTCCCCGGAGAGAATGCCCAGACCGCCGGAATAGACGGGCAGGCATTCCGTGAGCCCGTATTCAGCCGAAAAGTAGGCGATCAGCTTGCCGTCGGCGCGGAGCGGCGATTTGCGTACCCGGGAATCGTAGGTCTCGCACGCCGAACGGTACAAGACCAGATAGCGCGGGTCTGCCGCGGCTTTTTCGAGTGTGGCCTGGGATACGCGGCCGAGCATCAGGACCGGATTGTAGCCACACTCCCGCCACAGCGCCGGATCGAGCCGGCGGAATAATGCGCGGATGATGGGCTCCCAGCTCCACAAGATGTTGTACGCCAGTTCCATCATTCGTTCGATGGGCTGCGGCAGACTGGGACGTACCAGAAACTCGCGGAGCGGCTGGATGTGAAAGGGCATACGGAAAGGTGGTTTACCTCCCAAGATAGCAAATCGGCGGATCGCTACTTTCTCTACACGCTTGCAGCGGGAAGTACGTCAAAATAAGTGGTACGATGCGTTCGCTCCTCCTGTCTCTTCTGCTGGCCGGAAGCAGTACTCTTTTTGCAGGCGAATTTGCCGTCCTGACAAGTGGAGCGCGGCTCTACGTGGACCGGCACGAGGCGGACGCGGCCAAAGTGCGACTGTACCATGGTACAGGTTTAGTGGAGCTGGATGCATCCGCTGTAAAGGGGTTCGAGCCGGATGACGCGGCGCCGCCGGCGCCAGTGCAGGTTGCAGCACCTGCGCAGGTGGTTCCGGCCGTGGCCGCGGCCGCAAGTCCGCGCGAGCTGGCGGATGCGGCAGCAGACAAGTACGGTCTGCCACGCACCCTGGTGCGTGGTGTGATGGCCGCGGAAAGCGGGAACGAGCAGGGAGCCGTTTCGCCCAAAGGAGCAATCGGCCTCATGCAGCTCATGCCCGAGACGGCTCGCGACCTCGGCGTGAACCCCACCGATCCAGCACAGAACGTGGATGGCGGAACCCGTTATCTGCGCGACTTGCTGCTGAAGTACGATGGCGGTCTGCGCCACGCGCTGGCGGCTTACAATGCCGGTCCTGGAGCTGTCGATAAGTACAACGGCGTGCCTCCTTACGCGGAAACCGTCAACTACATCGGCAGGATCGAGCGCAAGCTGAAGCAGGCAGAGGCGGAAGCCGGCCGCTAGCCAAACCGCCGCTGCATCTTATTGAATTTCATCGAGTTTGGCCGCGAGAATAAAATCGCTTTCCGTCAGCCCGTTGACCTTGTGCGTCCAGATTTTGGCTTCGACCCTGCCCCATGAAAGCAGCAGGTCGGGGTGGTGGCCTTCGGCTTCCGCGATGGCGCCAGCTTTGTTGACAAAGTCCAGAGCGGTGCGGAAATCGGGAAAAGAGTACGTCTTCAAAAGGTGGTGCTCGTCAACCACCTGCCAGCCGGGGAGCTGGCTCTTCAGTTGTTCCAGCGCCTCGCCCTTGAGCGGAGGGACCCCGCCGCGGCAAGGGACGCAGTGCTTCTCAGCAAGACTCATGGTCGCACCCCCGAAATTGCCTCCCGGATTTCCGGGAGAAAGTTAGACAAGTTCTAAAATTGGAGGGTATCTAACTCCTGGAACGCTGTCAACTCAGCGTGCCTGCCCCATGGTGCCGGCCGCGAACAGACGGTCGTCCACCTTGCCCAGGCGCGCGATCAGCTTGGGCCTGAGAAGCGGGGTGTGGCTGATCGTGGTCAGATAGTTCGGGATGTCCCACAATTCCTCCTCGCTGGTCATCCAATGGATATCGTCGAAGCGTTTCAGATTCACCGGGCGCGAGTAGTTGCGCAGCGTTTTCTCGCGGCGGTGGTTGTAGTAGTGTTCGAAGTAGCTCATCGCCAGCTCGCGCAGAGTCCGGTACACCGGCTCGCGGTAGCGCAGGCCGGCATAATTGGACTTGGCGATGGCGCCCCAGTGCGCTTCGCGCCGGAAGAGCGCGATCACGTGGTCGTCATCGCGCACCGCCTCGAAATCCAGCAACAGGGGAGGGTATCCCAGCATACGCAGAGCTGAGGCGCCGAACAGGGCGCCTTCCATGCAGTGCGCCGTCCGGTCGCGGAGCACGCGCCGCGGCGACCGGCAGGTGTCTCCGTCGGTCTCTTTGTTGTACGCCAAGGCGTCGATGAAGGCCTGAATCTTCTCAGGCGTCTTCAGCGTGCGAAACACCGCACACTCGGCAGGCGTGAAGGCGCAAGAAGCCATCTCGAAACAGGGTAGCGCATTGCAGCCAAAGCTCCGGAATACGGTACACTGTGGCATCCGAGGTCTCCGAAATGAAGCTGAGCCTGATCTTCTGGTGTGCTCTTTCTCTTGCCGCGCAGCAACGCGGCGGCGTCAACCGCGAGCTGGTCGCCGCGCGCAACAAGAGCGAGCAGGAGCTCGAATCGATGGCCATTATCGAACGCAAGGTCATGGTCCCCATGCGCGACGGCAAGCGCATGGCCACCGACGTTTATCGCCCGAAGGACACCTCGAAGAAATATCCCATCATCTTCGTGCGCACGCCGTACAACTTCAATTTCTGGGATGTGCGCAATGGCGCGCCGCGCGACATGGCGGCCGAAATCGCCGCCGTCAAGCGCGGTTACGCCTACGTAGAGATGAACGAGCGCGGACACTTTTTCTCCGAGGGCATCTACGATATTCTGGGTCCGCCACTCACCGACGGCACTGACGCGATCACATGGATGGCCAAACAACCGTGGTCCAACGGCAAGGTGGGCACCATCGGGTGCTCTTCGACCGCCGAATGGCAGCTCGGCGTGGCCGCGCAGGGCAATCCGGCGTTCACCACCATGATCCCGCAGGGATTCGGCGCCGGCGTCGGACGCGTCGCTCCGTACTGGGAGCAGGGCAACTGGTATCGCGGCGGCGCCGTGCAGATGCTCTTCATCGCGTGGATCTATGGCGAGCAGAACCAGGTGCGGCCTATGTTCCCGCCCAACACGTCCCAGGAGGACCTGATCCGCGCATCGCGCATGTTCGACCTGGCTCCGCAGATGCCGCCGGTTGACTGGTCGCAGGCGCTGCGCCACCTGCCGGTGATCGACATCATCGAAGCTGTGAACGGCCCTCACGGAATCTTCGCCGACCGCGCCGAAGTCTCCACGGGCGGGGCCATGATCAAGCGGACGCCCAACGATCAGGCCTGGTATCGCGGCGGACTTTGGCACGACGACATGAAGATCAACATCCCCGGGTTCTGGTTCATGTCCTGGTACGACGTATCGATCGGCCCCAACCTGGCGGCGTACAATTACGTGCGCCGTACGGCGTCACCCGAGGTCGCCGACCGGCAGTACGCGGTGATCGCGCCGACGCTGCACTGCGCCTATAAGCGTGCCACCGAGAACACCGTCGTGGGCGAGCGCAGCATGGGCGACGCGCGCCTCGACTACGACGAGCTCACTTACGGCTGGTTCGACCACTTCCTCAAAGGCGAGGACAACCACGTGCTGGAGAAGATGCCCAAGGTCCGCTACTTCACCATGGGGATCAACAAGTGGCAATCGTCCGACACCTGGCCGCCCCGGGGCGGGCAACCGATGACCTTCTATCTGGCGAGCGGCGGCAAGGCGAACACGCTGAACGGCGATGGCGCGCTAGTGGCGTCCGCTCCCGGCGCCGACAGCCCGGACAACTTTGCCTACGATCCCATGGACCCGGTGCCCTCGTATGGCGGCAACGTGTGCTGCACCGGCAACGCCGTCACCGGCGGTGCCTTCGATCAGCGCAAGATGGAAGCGCGGCAGGACATTCTGGTCTACTCGTCCGAACCTCTGGCCGATGGCATAGAAGTCAGCGGGCCGATCGAAGTCACGCTATACGTTTCTTCCGACGTGAAGGACACGGATATCACGGTGAAGCTGATCGACGTCTACCCCGACGGCACGGCGTACAATCTCGACGAGACCATCCAGCGGCTGCGCTATCGCGAGGGATACGAGAAACCGCCGGTGTGGTTGCAGTCCGGCAGCGTGTATAAAGTGACGCTTCAGCCCATGACCACGAGCAATTTCTTCGCGGCCGGCCACCGTGTCCGGATCGAGGTATCGAGCAGCAACTTCCCGCGCTTCGACCGGAACATGAACACCGGCGGGAATAATTACGACGAAGTGAAGGGCCCGGTGGCGCACAATTCCGTGCACCACTCGCGGCAGTACGCATCCAAGGTCACCCTGAGCGTGGTGAAGCACTGAGTGACATGGCCGGACGTGGGTGGACAGCACGAGGCGGCTTCGGGATTGCGGCGTTGTTCGTGTACGCGGCGGTTGCATCAGGCCAGCCCCGCGCCATCGACACGAACGCCTCCGTCCTCACCGTCCACGTCTTCAAGTCCGGAATGCTCTCCGCCTTCGGGCACGACCACCTGATCGACGCTCCCATCGCTACCGGAAGCGCGGACCCGACAGCGCGGCGGGTCGAGCTGCGCGTGAATTCGGCCGCGCTGCGCGTCCGCGATCCCAAGGCATCGGAGAGCGATCATGCCGCCATCCAAAAGACCATGGCCGGCCCGGAGGTGCTGGACGTGGCGCGCTACCCCGAAATCGTGTTCCAGTCGATCTCCGCCGAATCGGCGGGTCCGGCCGCATGGCGCCTGCGTGGCAACCTCTCCCTTCACGGGCAAACGCACGCCGTAACCGTCGACGTGAGCGAAAAGGACGGGCATTACGCGGGCTCGGCCGTCTTCAAACAAACCGACTTCGGAATGAAGCCTGTACGGGCCGCCGGAGGCACGGTACGCGTGAAAGACGAGATGCGTATCGAGTTCGAAATCCGGCTCGCGCCGTAACCGGACCTACCTGGCGGCGTCGCGCAGCTTCTGATCGAACATGGAGTACGGCATGGCGCCGACTACCAGTTCCCCGTCCACGCCGTCTCCCGCGCTCTTGCCGATGATGAACGCGGGGGTTCCATTGGCGCCCAGCTTCATGGCTTCCGAAACATCGGACTCCACGCGCGCCTTGTACTTATCGTTGTTGATGCATTCCTGCATCTTCTGCGTGTCGAGCTTGAGATCCGCCGCGAAGCCCATGATGTGTCCCATATCGAGCTTGTCGGGATTAGAGCCCATCACGTCGCGCAACTGCCAGAACTTGCCTTGCTCGCCGGCGCAGTGCGCGGCTTGCGCCGCCCGCATGGCATTGGGGTGGAAGTCGAGCGGCAGGTCCTTGCTATAGAAGCGTGCTTTGCCGGTGTCGATATAGTTCTTCTTGATCTCCGGATAAGCGCTCAGGTGGAACCGCTGGCAGAACGGGCACTGGTAATCGGTGAATTCGACGATCGTGATGGGCGCGTCCTTGTTCCCGAGCATCGAGACCGCGCTCAAGTCGGTAATCTTGGCGCGCGTGGGCTGCTCTTCCTGCGGCCCGTTAGGCTTGGCCTGCTGCTTTTCGAGTAGCTGGCGGATCTGGCGCAGCTCCCTGATGATCTCGTCCGCCTGCTCGCGCGTGATGGTCTTGTCCTGCGCCGCGAGCGGCAGCGCGGCCAGCAGCAGAAATGCGAAATACTTCTTCATGTCTTACCTAGTTCTTTCTCAAGACCAGAATGTACTGGCTGTTGGGGATATGTTCCTTCTCGCTGAGCAGATGGAAGCGGTTGGCCTCGACTTCCTTGATCAGTTCCGGCATGTCCAGCCGGATGTGAGTGATGGCGCGGCCGCCCGGCATGGCCTCCGACCGCTTGTAATATTCCACGATCACCAGCCGGCCCTCGGGCTTGAGCGACTTATGGATCGCGGCCAGCATTTTCTCCGGGTAATCGAAATGATGATAGACGTCGAGCACCAGCACCATGTCCACCGCGCCCTCGGGCAGCATGGGATCGGTGTCCGTACCTTTGATAAATGTGACGTTGGCCAGCTTCTGGTTCTCCGCGCGCTGTTTGGCGCTGGCGAGGAAGTCGTCGAAGATGTCTTCCGCCAGCACTTTTCCGTCAGGCCCGACGCGGCGGCTGAGGAACGGAAGCATGTAGCCGACCCCGGTGCCGACGTCGGCGACCGTCATGCCGGGTTGAAGGCCCATGTAGCGCATCAGTTCGGCGGGCTTCTGCTTTTCGTCGCGGGCGGGGTCGGCCAGGGTGTTTGCGACGTTCTTGCGCTGGTCCTCGGTCTTGTATCCGGAATTGGCCTGTGCCGCGACCTGTGCGAACAGCCCACAGGCTGCGATCACGCCGATGCAAAAGACGCCGGAAATGCGTTTCATAGGGCGGTCTCCAGGGGCAGCGCCAGCGGCGCCTCTCGCATGAAATCGAGGCGGGCCATTTCCTCGATCGCCTCGACGATGGATTGCTCCGTCGTTCGCTCCGTGGTAATCACGAAGGGCAGATCGTGCTTCGTATCGCAGGGCTCCTGAAGCACCGCTTCGAGCCCGATATTCTTGCTGGCCAGGATGCCGGCGAGCTTGGCGATGATTCCCGGGCGGTCGTCGACCCGGAAACGCAGGTAGTAAGCGCGGTGTTGGAGTTTGATCGAAACCGGCTTGTTCTCGCCCAGCCGCTCGTGGGCGAAAGGTGAGACACGGTCCGGGCTGCCGCCGCGAATCTCGCGCGCCACGCGCATCAGGTCGCTGACCACCGCAACGCCCGTGGGATGTCCGGCGCCCCAGCCGTAATAGAAGGTATCTTCGCCGAACATACCCTTGACCCAGACCGCGTTGTACGGCCCCTGCACCCCGGCAAGAATGGTTGAGGAGGGGATCAGGGCAGGGCGGACAAAGAGAATCAGACCCTCCGGCGTCTTGCGGCCGCCGCAGATCAGGCGAATGGTGTGCTTGAGCGTATGCGCGTACTGGAAATCCAGGGGCGTAATGCGGCGGATGCCTTCCATGAAGATATCCGCCGGCAGGATCTTCTCGCCGAACGCGAGTGCGGCCAGCAGAACCAGCTTGCTGCGGGCATCGTAGCCATCGACGTCCGCCGAAGGGTCGGCCTCGGCGTAACCCAGGCGTTGAGCATCGGCGATCATGGTTTCCATGCTCTCGCCGCGCTTCTCGATCTCGGTCAGGATGTAGTTGCAGGTGCCATTTAGAATCCCATAGAGCGCCTGGACACGGTCGCCGGAAATGCCTTCGCGCAGCACCGCGTGAATCGGGATGCCGCCGCACACGCTGGCCTCCATCGCGAGATTGATGCCGGCCGCAATGGCGCGGTCCCAGATTTCAGGCCCGCACGCGGCCATCAGCTCCTTATTGGCGGTGACCACGCTCTTGCGATTGGCGATGGCGGCTTCGACGATGTCGGACGCCACCGACGTGCCGCCCACCAGTTCCGCGACAATGTGCACAGCGGGATGCGCCACCACTTCGTGCCAGTCGGTGGTCTTCAAAACGGGCCCAAGGCTTTCCGGGATGTTCTTCGACAACACCGAGCGGCTGCAAACCGCGGCTACCTTGAGACGATAGCCGAGCTTCTGCGCGATCTGGTCCCCGTTTTCCGCCAGGATTTTGAGGGTGCTCGAACCGACATTGCCGACGCCCACAATGCCGACGTTGACTTCCTGCATATTCTTCAATAATAGCTGGTGCTGCACGGGCCTCGCCGGCGCATTACTGAAGTTACAGTCCGCTGCTATCTCTTCCAGTCCGGCAGCCGCCCCGGTGTCGGCGGCGCACCAGCCGTGTCGAGTTGCTTCTCCAATGCCTTGATGTCCGTCTCGACGAGCTTGCGCACTTTCGGGATCTCCGCGGCCAGCAGGTCGCCGGCGATCTGATACTGCTCCATCGCCGTCTTGGTCGGCCGGCCGGTTGTTCCGCGTGTCGGCCCGGCGGCCGACTGCACATGTTCCGAGATCGAGGCCGGGACGCCTTCGTTGGTGGCGCGCCAGACGCGGTCGCCATTCAGCGCCATGTTGATCTCATTCAACTGGCGCTCCAACCTGATGCAGTCCTCGCGCACCTTCAGCGGCAAAGACGGCGTGGCGTCGATTGCGCGGCGGATGGCGCTCAGGCGGGTGCCGGCTTCGGCCGCAGTCTGCGTGGTTGCCGTCAGGGCTTTCTGAAGCTTCGCCAGCTTTTCCTGGAAGTCCGCCATGGCCATGCGGTCTTCGCGCGTAGCCGGACCTTCGGCGAGGACGTCGATGGTCTGCGATCCCTGCAAGGGCGTGACCACGCCGTCGATGCGCTTGGCGAGCGTCACTGTGTATTTGCCGGGCACCACGAGTGCGCCGGTGTTGCCGCGGCCGAACATGGCCATCATCTCTTCGTCGGGAGGCTCGCCGCCACCACCGCCGGCTCCGCCGCGTCCACCGCCTCCTCCCGCGCCGCCGCGTCCGCCGCCGCCGAATCCACCCGCGGCTGCCGGAGGTGCGGCCGGCAGATTGATGCTCTGGGCGCGCATGTCCCACGTGATGCGATGCAATCCGCGCGTGGCCGGTTCCTCCAGACGCCGCACTACGCGGCCCGACGAGTCGGCGATGGACACGACAATCATGGGCGCCTCTTCCTCGGCCTCGGCCCGAAGCTCTTCGGGCGTGGGATAAGGAGCGGTCTCGCCGCGGGCCATCGCGGCCCTGTCACGCCGCTGCCTCTCGGCGCGTTTGGTCGTGTAGCCGGTGGCGAGGTTGTACGTGATCTGGACACCTACCGGCGGATTAGCCGCCGTGAAGTGCGATGTGCCCAGATCGCCGCCGCGATTCTGCGGCAGGAAACTCAGTCCCGGCTTCGACGGAAACAGCGCCGACTCCTTCTGAAGCATTTCGGCCGTGGCATTGCGGAGCGGGCTGTAGTCGTCGAGCACGTAGATGCTTCGTCCAAAGGTGCCGATCACCAGGTCGTCCATCTGCTTCTGGATGGCCAGGTCGCGCACCATGATGGTCGGCAGGCCGATGTTCAGCTTGATCCATTTCTCGCCACCGATTTTCGTGAAGTACAGGCCGAACTCCGTGCCGGCGAACAGCAGCTTCGAGTCCACATGATCCTCGGCGATGGCGTATACCCCGCCGCGATCGGGCAGGTTTCCCGAAATATTCGTCCAGTTCTTCCCGCGGTCCGAACTCTTGATCAGGTACGGCCTGAAATCGCCGTTCTGGTGATTTTCGTAAGCCACGTAGACCGTGCTGGGGTCGTGCTGCGATGCCACAATGCGCTGCACGTAGGCATCCTCGGGCACTCCGGCAGGCTTCTCCACCTTGCGCCAGTTCTTGCCGCCGTCTTCAGTCACCTGCACCAGGCCGTCGTCGGTGCCGACGTAAATCAAGCCTTCGACCTTCGGCGACTCGGCGATAGCGCTGATGTTGTCGTACAGCGCCGTCGACACGTTCTTCTGAATCGCGTCAATCGGCCAGATCTTGCCCATGAGCGGCAGCTTGTTCCGATCCAGAGCGCGCGTCAGATCGGGCGACACCGGACGCCACGAATCGCCGCGGTCATCGGAGCGGTACAGCCGCTGCGCCCCGAAATACAGGCGCGTGTTGGAGTGCGGGCTGATGATGAGCGGCGTGTCCCAGTTCCAGCGCATCGCCGGATCGCCCTTTACAGGTTGCGGCTGAATCGAGACGCGCTCGCCCGTGCGTTTGTCGAAGCGCACCATGTTGCCGTTCTGCATGTTGGCGTAGATCGTGTTGGGGTCCTTGGGATCGACGCGCGAATAGAACCCATCGCCGCCCATGGTCACGAAACAATCCGCGTTGGTCAGATTGGTGAACTTGTTGCGCGCCGGGCAGCCGAACGAGTTGTTGTCCTGCGTGCCGCCATAGACGTAGTAGAACGGCGCGTCCTCGCTCACCGCGACGTCGTACATCTGCGCCGTCGGCAGGTTCTCCTTGAAATTCCACGTCGCCGCGCGGTCGAAGGATTCGTACAATCCGCCGTCGCAGCCCACCAGGTAGTGATTGGGATTCTTCGGGTCGACCCAGATATCGTGATTATCGACGTGCTTGTTGCGCGTACCAAGCGCGGTCAGCGTGCGGCCGCCATCGTCGGACACCATGATGTTCACGTTGTGAATGTAGACGCGGTCGGAGTTGTGCGGGTCCACCTGCACCTTGGCGTAATACTGGCCCTGCGAATCGGAGCTGTTACGCTTCTCCCAGGTGACGCCGTTGTCGGTCGAGCGATACAGCCCGCCGCGGCCCTCCGGCCCTTCCACCTGCGCGTAGATGATCGACGGGTTCTGCGGCGCGTAGTTGAGGCCGATGCGTCCCAGGTCGCCGGTGGGGAATCCGCCGCGGACCGGCGTCCAGGTCTTGCCCGCGTCGATCGACCGATAGAGCCCCGATTCCGGCCCGCCGTGGATCATGCCGAAGTAGCGCCGCTGCCGCTGGTGTGTCGCCGCCAGCAGGATGTCGGGATTGCGCGGATCCATTATCACGTCCGAACAGCCGGTGTACTCGCCGACCTTAATGAGGCTCTGCGACCAGGTCTTGCCGCCGTCCGTGGTCTTGTAGAGGCCGCGCTCGCCGCCGCCTTTCCACAGCGGACCGGGCGCCGCGACATAAACCACGTTCGAATCGCGAGGGTCCACCACGATGCGCGCGATGTGCTCGGTCAGCTTGAGGCCGAGGTTGCGGAACGTGCGCCCGCCATCTTCGCTCTTGTAGACGCCGTCGCCATAGGAGACGCTGCGCTGGTTGTTGTTCTCTCCAGTCCCCACCCAGACGATCGACGGATTCTTCGGGTCGATGGTGATGGTGCCGATCGAGTATGACCCGTAGTTCTCGAACACCGGGGTCCACGTAGTGCCGTTGTTGTAGGTCAAGAAGATGTTGCCGCTGGCCACCGCGATCAGGTAGTGGTTGGAGTCGTCCGGGAAGACGGCGATCTGGGACACACGCCCCGAAACGAACGCCGGTCCGATCAGCCGCGCCCGCAACGAAGAGAACGTGAGCTCGTTAATCGGCTCGCCCGATCCCGGCCCGCCGCGTCCGCCACGGCCTCCGCCGGGAGCCGGGGGTTCATCCTGCGCGAAGGCGCACAGCGAAACACACACAAAGAGCGAAATTACCCTCATGGTGCGTGAGTATAACTCGTGGCAGCACAGGCGTGCGGCGACCACTTACCGGAACAGCGGCTCCATCAGCCTCGCCAGAAGTTGCGCATCGATCTTCCCCGTGCTGCGCGTGCGCCAGTCGAAGAAATACCAGGCCGCGTCCTCTTGCTCCACACAGTAGAACAGCATCAGGCTCTTGATCTCCGACCGTTCCAGCATTTGCTGGTTGTAGGTCCGCAACTCGCCTTCCAGAATGTGCGGGATCGCGAACTTCTCCGTGGACACCGGCTCTGCCGTTGCTTCGAACGCGATCTGCATCTCGCGGCCTTGGGAGCTGACCTGGAACAAGTTGACCCCGGACTCCCGGAACAACTCGGGTGAGTACCTCTCCGGCGAAAGCTCCACCACCGCCTCCGCGAGCTTGCCGTTCAGCGAGGCCACAAAATCCGCGCAGATCGCATGCAATTCGCTGGCGCCCCGGCGCCGGAGCGACTCGACCGCGTCGCCGTCCACGAGGAACCGCTCGGCTTTCCTCGTGGCGTCGATCTGACGGGCGAGCCTGACGATTGCGTCTTCCTGGGCCATGTGGCTGAAGTACTCATTGTAAAGCACGTGGCGCGGACTCGCCCTGCACCACAGTCCTGTATCATGTGGAGATCATGGACAGACGGACCTGGATGCAACTCGTCACCATCCTGGCCGCTGCGCGAGAGGCGCAGCCCCAGCAGCGCGGCGGGACAACCGACGCAGGCGGCCGCGGCGGCGGGCGCGGGCGCGGCGGCCTCCAGGACCAGCCCATGCGCGTCACCAAAGACCAGGTGGCTGCCGCCCTCAAGCTCCTCGGCCTGGAATTCCAGGATGCCGAGATCGACATGATGATGCGCGGCGTCAATCAGGCGCTCTACAGTTACGAATCGCTCCGCAAAGCCGATGTGCCGTTGGATACCGAGCCGGCGTTCTCCTTCAGGCCCGGCCTGCCCGACCGCACTCCCATCAAAGGCCCCCAACGCTTCGAGACCAATCTGCCCCGCTCGGTGACCAAGCCCGCCAATCTCGAAGACGTGGCCTTCTGGCGCGTGGTCGATCTCGCACCGGTTGTCAAGTCGCGGGCGGTTTCTTCCACCGACCTCACGAAGATGTACATCGAGCGGATGAAGAAGTATTCGCCCAAGCTGCTGTGCCTGATCACGCTCACCGAAGAGCTGGCCATGGAGCAGGCGGCCGCCGCCGACAAGGAAATCCGCGCCGGCAGGTATCGCGGCCCGCTGCACGGCATCCCGTTCGGACTCAAGGACCTCTTCGATACCAAGGGCATCCTCACCACCTTTGGCGCCGAGCCCTACCAGACGCGCATCCCGGACAAGGACGCCACCGTTGTCGAACGCCTGCGCGCGGCCGGCGCGGTGCTCATCGCCAAGCTCTCGATGGGTGCGCTGGCACAGGGCGGGCTCTGGTTCAAGGGCATGACCAAGACGCCGTGGAACATCGAAGCCACCTCAAGCGGGTCGAGCGCGGGTTCGGCATCCGCCACCGCCGCCGGCCTGGTCGGGTTCTCGCTTGGCACCGAAACGCTCGGCTCCATCGTCTCGCCCAGCCAGGCGTGCGGCACAGTCGGATTGCGCCCAACCTATGGACGCATCAGCCGCTACGGCGCCATGGGCCTGAGCTGGACCATGGACAAGATCGGCCCCATCTGCCGCGGCGTGGAAGACTGCGCCCTGGTGCTCAACGCCTGTTACGGCCCCGACGGCAAGGACCGCACTGTGGGCGCCGACCCTTTCCACTGGGAGCCGCGCAAGCCGCTCGCCGCCATGAAAATCGGCATCCTTCAGAGGGACTTCGACCGCTACACCGGCGATCAGAAAAAGGTCTACGACCAGGCGCTGGCGGATCTCAAGCGGGCCGGCGTGAACGCAACCCCCACCGAGTTCGCGGAGGACGGGCCCACGATCCGTTTCCTGCTGAGCGCCGAAGCGGCCGCGGCTTTCGACGACATCACCCGCGACGGCCAGGTGCGCAATCTGCGCGGGCAGGCGCCCAACGATTGGCCCAACTCCTTCCGCACCTCGCGACTCATTCCCGCGGTGGAGTATGTCCGCGCGCAGCGCGCCCGCACGCTGCTCATCCAGAAGTTCGAGCGCTTCATGTCCGAATGGGACGCGATCGTGATGCCGCCCAACTCGCTGCTCACCACCACGAACCTGACGGGCAATCCGCAGGTGGTCATGAAATGCGGGTTCACCGAAGCGACGCGCGCCGACGGCGTCAAGGTCCAGGTGCCGCGGTCCATCAGCTTCCTCGGCAAGATCTATGATGAAGGCTCGCCTTTGCGTGTCGCGCTCGCCTACGAGAGCGTGACGGATTGGCATCGCAAGAATCCCACACTGGAGGCATGAACATGAAACGGCGCACCTTCATCGCATCCGCACTCGCGGCAGGCGTCGCTACCGCGCAGGAGACTTCCGAACCACCGGCCGCGGTCCGCGCCCTCAAGCCCATGCTCGATGGCATCAAGCCGATCACCGAGGACGAGCGGGCCGCCCGCGTCGAAAAGGCCCGCCGGCTGATGGCGGAGAACAAGCTCGGCGCTATCTACGTGGAGAGTGGCACCAGCATGTACTATTTCACCGGTCAGCGCCAGCCGGGCAAGGCCTGGATGCTCCCGGCGAAGGGCACGGCCGCGTGGATCGACGCCGACCCTGCGCAGGCGGCCCGCACTCTCCGCGACCTCGGTATCGCCACCGGGCGCATCGGCCTCGAAGAGCAGGTCCGCTTCGCCGCCTTCGACGGCCTCCGCCGGGAGGCGCCCGCCATCGAGTGCGCCAGCGCCACGCCCGTCACGGCCGGATGCCGCATGATCAAATCGCCCGCCGAGATCGCCCTCATGCAGCGCGCCAACGACATCACCATCGCCGCTTACAAGGCAGTGCTCGGTTCGCTGCACGAAGGCATGACCCAGCGCGAGCTCAGCGGCTGGATTTCCGCCGCGTATCGCAACCTCGGCGTAGGAGGCGGCGCCATGGCCATCTTCGGCAAGTACACCGCGTTCCCGCACGGCAGCATCCAGCCGCAGCAGCTTCGCGAAGGCGACATGGTGCTGATCGACGACGGCTGCAGCATCGAGGGCTACCAGAGCGACATCACCCGCACCACAGTATTCGGCAAGCCCACGAAGCGCCAGATCGACGTCTGGAATCTGGAGCGCGAGGCCCAGGATGCCGCGCTCGCCGCCGCCAAGCCCGGCACGCCCTGCGAGGCAGTCGACGCAGCCGCGCGCAAGGTGATCACCGATGCCGGATTCGGCCCCGGATACAAAGTTCCCGGCCTGCCGCACCGCACCGGCCACGGCATCGGTCTCGACGGCCACGAGTGGACCAACCTGGTCAAAGGCAACAAGACCAGGATCGCGCCCGGCATGTGCTTCAGCAACGAACCTACCATCGCCATCTACGGCGAGTTCGGCGTCCGCCTGGAAGACTGCATGCACGTCACCGAGAGCGGCGCCGTCATGTTCACGAAACAAAGCCCCGCGATCAACCAGCCCTTTGGATAGACCATGCCGCAATCAACTCAAGATTCCTCACCCGAGATTTTCCGCGCGCGCATCGCCAAGGCGCAGCAGGCCATGAAGGAGTTCGGCCTGCGCGCCATCGTGCTCGAGCCCGGCCCCGCCATGATGTACCTGACGGGCGTGCGATGGGGCCGCAGCGAACGCACGTTTGCCGTGGTCCCGGCCGAAACCGGCGACCCCGCCTACGTCCTGCCGGGCTTCGAGGAGATGCGTGCCCGCGAGCTCATCAAGGTCGGCGACGACATCCGCGTCTGGCAGGAAGACGAGAGCCCCTTTCAAGCCGTCGCAGAAATCCTCCGGGACCGCGGCGTGGCCCTCGGCCGCGTCGGCGTGGAAGACAGTGTCCGCTTCTTTGTCTTCGACGGTATCCGCAGTCACTCGCGGCGGCAGGCAGCGAAGCTCGAATACGTCAGCGCCGAGCCCGCGCTCAAGTCGGCCGGCGTCGATATCTCCCCACCGCCGCCCCGCGGCGGCCGAAAACAGTAGGCGGCGCGGACGATCGGTTTTCGTGGTCCGCGCAGGGCTTTTGTCTGAAAGATAGCCGCGGCGTCTCACTGGTTCCGTGGTAAATTCTCCCAAACGGGTCAAGGGGTGAATTCTCGTCTCGACCCTTTCCAAAGGGATACACAAATGAAAAACCTCTCTGCTGTGTGGTCTTTACGACTGGCCGTAGCGGTGTTTGCGTGCGCGCCCATCGCTTTCTCTCAAGGCAACACCAGCCGTCTCGATGGCACCGTGACCGATCCAGCCGGGGCCGCCGTTCCGGGCGCCGAAGTTACCGTGACCAACCTCGCCACCGACCAGGTCTTCAAGGCCGTCACCGACGACCACGGCGAGTGGGCACTGCCGTCCATGGCGGCCGCCCAATACAAGATCCGCGTCGCCAAGACCGGGTTCAAGGTCGGTGAGGCGCCCCAAATCGAAGTCAATGCCGGCGTTCCTGCCAGCGTGAACATCAGGCTCGAAATCGGCGCCGCCACGGAAGTCGTCGAAGTCGCGGCGGGCGCCGAGATCGTGCAGGCTACCAGCGCCGCCGTCAGCAGCACCCTGGGCGGCCGGCAGATCTTCGAGCTTCCATTCGCCACCCGCAATGCCGTCGAATTGCTGGTCACCCAGCCCGGCGTGCAAACCCCGACCAACCCGCGCAGTTCATCCGTCAACGGCCTGCCCCGCGGCGCGCTGAACGTCACCATCGACGGGATGAACACGCAGGACAACATGCTGAAATCCAGCGATGGCTTTTTCAGCTACGTCTACCCGAGCGTCGACGCACTCGACGAGCTCACGGTGACCACATCGGCGGGCAGCGCGGACTCCGCCGGCCAGGGCGCGGCCAACATCAAATTCACTACCAAGAGCGGCTCCAACCAGTTCCACGGCGGCGCCTTCTACCAGGTCCGCAACACGTTCTTCGACGCCAACTACTACTTCAACAACCAGCAGGGCCTGCCGCGCGACGTGGTCCAACTCACCCAGCGCGGCGTACACGTCGGCGGCCCGATCAAGAAAGACAAACTGCTTTTCTTTGTGAATTACGAGCAGTACAGGCTGCCCGGCACCAAGTCCTACACTCGCCAGATTCTCACCCCGGACGCTCTCAACGGGAACTTCTCCTATTGCCCGAGCGGCACCAGCAACGCCGCCTGCGTCGCCAACCCGAGCCTGCTGAAGACCATCAATGTCTACGCACTGGCCGCGCAGAACGGGCAGGCCGGCACACCCGATCCGATCCTGCTCAAGACCTTCCAGGATATGAACGCGACGGCTTCCGGAGGCACGCTGATCCCGCGCGGCATCAGCAACAGCGACTACAACCGCATGGACCTGAACTACCAGCCTCAGGGCATGCAGATGCGCCATTTCCTCACCAGCCGGCTGGATTACAACATCACCAGCAACCACCACCTGTCGTTCGTTTACAACTACGACAAGTACAGCTCGGTTCCCGACTTCCTGAACAACGTGGTCGATGCGTTCCCAAACTCCGGCGTAGTGCTGGGAACCAAGGTCGAGACCGGACAGCTCAGTAACCGTTTCGCCGGCACCCTCTCGCTCCGTTCGCAGTTCGGCTCGCACATCACCAACGAGTGGCGCGGCGGACTCAACGGCGGGACGGTGCTCTTCTTCCCGGACGTCAGCCCCGGCCTCTATGCCACCTGGAAAGGCTATCGCCCGATTTTCGGGACGAGCACCTATGTTTCGAGCGTCACCACCGCCACCAGCATGCAGCGGCGCAATGGCCCGGTGAAGGATATCGCCGACAACGTCTACTACGTTCGCGGGTCTCACCAGTTCGCCGTCGGTGGCCAGTTCACGCAGGTGAACGCGTGGCAGCAGATCGCCAGCACCGATACCATGCCGAGCGTCACCTTTGCGGCAGCGACCGGCGATCCCATCATTTCGAATGTTTTCAATTCGGCGAACATGCCGCTCTCCTCCACCACGAACCAGACCGACGCGCAGACGCTGTATTCCGTACTTACCGGGCGCGTGTCGTCCATTTCGAAACAGCTCACGTTGGACGAAAAAACGAAGCAATACTCCGCCACCCCGACCATCGACCGCAATCAGCAGCGCGAGTACGGCTTCTTCGCGCAGGACACGTGGCGCCTGACCCGCAACCTGACCCTGAGTCTCGGCATGCGGGTTGAAAAACAGGGCCAATACGAAAATCTGAACGGGCTCTACTCGCGCACCGGCTATCAGGCGCTGTGGGGCCTTTCCGGCGTCGGCAAACTCTTCCAGCCCGGTGTGCTTACTGGCGTTACGCCGTCATTCATCCCGGTCCAGGGCGATGGTTACAGCATCCCGGCGCAATGGGCGCCGTCGGTCGGCGCCGCCTGGCAGGTGCCCGCAATGAAAGGCATCCTCGGCAAGATTTTCGGCGCGCACGAAGGCGCCTCGGTCATCCGCGCCGGCTACGCCATCAATACTGTGCGCGAAGGCCAGAACCTGTTCATCAGCCTTTGGGGTTCCAACCAGGGCATCACGCAGACCGCGTCGGTCAGCAACTCGACCACTCCCGCCGATTTCGGCCCCGCCGGCAGCGTCCTTTTCCGCGGTAACCTACCCACCAAATCCGGTCTGCTCACCGCGCCGGTCTACCCGATTGCGGCCGGGTTCACCACCAGCTTGAATGACTTTACGCCCAACATGACCCTGGGCTACGTCCAAAGCTGGAACATCGGCTGGCAGCGCGAGCTCAACCGGGATATGGTTGTGGAATTCCGGTACACCGGGAACCACGGCGTTCACCTGTGGCGCCAGTACAACCTCGACGAAGTCAACATCTTCGAGAACGGCTTCCTCAACGAGTTTCTGGCTGCTCAGAACAATCTCCGCATCGCGCGCGGCGGCAACCTGAACAACACGTCCGCCACCAACAACTGGGGCAATCAGGGACTGCCAGGGCAGGTGGCCGTTCCCATACTCCAGACCGCCATCGGCAACACCACCGACGCGACGCTCGCTGCGCAACTGCTCACCGGCCAGGCAGGAGCTGCCGCCAACAGCATCGCCACCAACTCCGGGCGTATGACCAACCTCACGGGCGCCAGTTCCACTGCCTGCGGTGGCAAGGCATGCCCGGTGAACTTGTTCGTGGTCAACCCCACCGTTGCCAGCGGCGGCGCGTTTGTCGAGACCAACGATGGACAGTCCTACTACGACGCGCTCCAGATCGAATTGCGCCGGCGTCTGAGTAAGGGCCTGTCGCTCCAGGGCAGCTACGTCTGGTCGAAGTCGCTTGCCAACGGCCCGACCAACAGCAGCACGAGCGTCGCCCAGCCCACCACGCTGCGTAATCTCGCCATCGACAAGGTGCCCTCCGGATTCGACTTCCGGCACGCGTTCAAGACCAACTGGATTTACGAGCTGCCCTTTGGCCCCGGCCACCATCTGCTGGGGAACGTCCATTCTTCGATCCTGCGCAAGATGTTTGAAGGCTGGGAGACCGCGGGTGTGGTTCGTGTGCAGTCGGGCGCGCCGTTCTTCATCAACGGGCTGGCCACCTTCAATCAGGTGACCAGCAACACCGGCATCACGCTGCACAATATGACCGCCGACGACCTGCAGCACATGGTCAACATCAACAAGGCCACCGGCTCCGACGGCAAGGGCATCGTCTACTTCCTGCCGCAGTCGCTGATCAACAACACGCTCGCCGCGTTCAACACCGGCGGCTTCACGCCGGCACAGCTCGATCCCACGAAGCCGTACATCGGGCCGGCGCCCGCCGGGCAGCTCGGATGGCGCGGATACATCCACCAGAACTGGAACCGCTTCTTCGACGCCAGCATCGTCAAGCGCACCCGGATCCGGGAGAGCATGAACGTCGAGTTCCGCGCCACCGCGCTGAATGTTTTCAATATGACGAATTTCGGCGTGGGCGCCAGCGGCACCAACTACAACAACATCGGCTCTTCGTTCGGCCAGGTGAGCGGCGCCTATCGCGACATTTCCGGCACGGTCGAGCCCGGCGGCCGCATCCTCGAATTCATGCTGCGCTTCAACTTCTGAGCAGCCTGAATCGTCGTTACACCAATTCAACGTGGACCCGGCGGCCCACTACGCCTGCCGCGCGCTGAAGACTCGAGAGGGTCACGTCGTTTTTCGGATCCAGCAGACGGTCGACCTGGGTGCGGCTTGTTCTTAGGAGGACCGCCATGCCTAAGGGCTGACGCAAGAATAATTTCACAGAATCGGTCGAAGCGTGTAGTTCCATCGGGGAAGTATTTTGCCGTGAGTGAGACCGAGTGAGGAGATCAACTGCGGGTCTGGTTTGAGGTGGGTTGGATACTCGTTTCGGTCGAGATAGGCGGTCACGGCCAGGCCGGTTTGAATCGTGGTCGTACGAATAAAGTGGAGCATCTTTTCGTAGGTGTCGAGGGGTTCGGCCGCCCAGTTCTTGGAGATCTCGGAGAACAACCGGTTCTCGATGGGATTCCATTTGGAGGCGCCGGTCGGGTAGTGAGCAATGGTGGCGGCGAGACCGAAGGGATTGCATACCTGCCTCTGGAGTTCGACCTTCCAGGCCCAGGAAGTGCAACTGTTGCTGCCGCCGGAGTCGGCCAGAACCAGTAGTTTGGGCGCTCGGCCATAGCAACGCACCCCCTGGCGTTTCCACCAGGTGGCGATGGAATGAGCGGCGAAGGCCGGTGTATCGTGAGAGACGCCAACGCAAACGGCGCCGCGGTTGCGAGGTGGCTCATAAATGCCGTAGGAGATCCCCACGCCGCTGGCATCGGTGAGGAAGTCGTGGTCGTTCACCAAGACCGGCGAGCGGCCCCATTTGACGCCACTGTTTTTGAAGTTGCCGATCATCTCGCGTTTCTTACTGTCGACGCTGATGATGGGAAGGCCCTGGCGCTGGAAGCGCGTTCGCAGCGAGCAGATGTGCTGGAATTGCTGATCGCGGTAGGGGCTGGAGTTGGTGGCGATCTGCTTGCGGTTGACGTGCAGCGAAAAATGCATCTGGTAGAGAAGGCGAGCGACCGTATTGGCAGAGACAGGGATGCCGATCTGCTGGAGGACGTCAGCGATCTTCTCGGTCGTCTTGCGGGTCCACTTCAGCCCGGTGATGGGATCGCCGGCGGTGTCGTGTTCCAGCAGAATCTCGATGGCATCGATTATTTCGGGCGTTTTTTTTCCACGGGCTTGCGCCCCGCCCCGGTTCTGCGCGCCCGGTCCACTTCCACATCCTGTGCTAACAACTGTTGCCGTCCCCGGGCTACGGTGTGCGGATCCAGATCGAGGAAGTCGGCCAGTTGATGATCCCCGCCGCGGCCCAACTTGAGCGACTCCAATCCGGCATACAGGCGGCGCTGCTGCTCGTCCAGCAGACTGTAGAACAGCAGGATGGCGGCTTTGACTTCTTCTGGGGCGACCTCCAACACGGATGCGTCCACTACGGTTGGCAGAATCTCCACAGAACGGCGCGCCCTGAGTTGCCGCCGTTGGGCGGTCGGCTCCGTAGCCGTGTACAGGTACCGGCCAGAGAGGATTTGGCGCGCCACGCGCTGTTGCTGAGTCAATTGATGGAGGGCGTCCTGCACTTCGACATGCAGGAGAGGAGCCAACTCATCAGCGAAGTATCCGCGCGGGGAACGACTGACGAATTCCTCCGCCGTGGCCAGCAGTGTTCCGAAGCGGGAGAACCAGACCTCTGCCTGCGACCATAGTCCGCGATCATCAAAGCGGGCGATTTCGCGCAGGGTGTAGTATCGGCCGCGGTGGGAATAGCTGGTAAGGTAATCCAACGACCTGAGTTTGCGGAATACGGTGACATCGACAGGGGTGCCGAGGGCCTGTTTCAGTTCGTCCAGCGTTGCGAGTTTGTTGCGCAGCAGGAGCATGCGCAGGGCATCGGAGCGGAAGGAGAGGGGCCGCATAATGTTATAGTTCCGATTGAACCATACCTCCTAATCGGAACTATAACAAATCAATACGCTCTTGGCTACTGCCCTCAAATAACGCGACGGCCCAGATTTCCCCGGATGACGAGCCACCTCGCCCCCCTCGTGACTCCGCATAGCGGCGACGGCTTATGACAGAGAACCGATCACTTGTGAGTTGTTATTTTTGAGGCGGCCCTAAGGCCCTCCCGCCCGCTTATAGAAGCTCAGTGCGTTGTCGCCCTGCTTGAGAAGGCGCGTCCGCTCGAAAGGCGGGCGGGCGTCGGGCAACGACAGGCGCATCGGGTGCTGCACGATCACCAGAGAGGGTGGGTCGCTTGCCAGCAATTCCAGCGCGGCGGCGTACTCGTCCTCGTTGGCGTACGGAGGATCCAGGAAGACAATGTCCGCGCGATGGGCCGCGAGCGACTGCCGCACGGGACCCGGCACCACCGTCGCGCGCGCCGCTATCTTCAGAGCCGCCACGTTTTCGCGGATGGCATCCAGGGCATGGCGGCTGCGCTCCAGGAAAATGGCGTGCCGCGCGCCGCGGCTGAGCGCCTCGATGCCAACCGCGCCCGTGCCGGCGTAAGCATCGAGAAACGTGGCACCGGCAATGCGGGTCTGGAGGATGTCGAAAAGCGTTTCGCGCAGCCGGTCGGGCGTGGGGCGCGTAGCCTCCCCAGGAATGCTCTTCAGGCGGCGCGAGCGGAACTCTCCACCGATCACGCGCATCAGCCCACCGTCACCAGGCCGTAGCGCCGCTGCCAGTGATCGCGAATGTAGGCGACGGCGCACCGCAGCGCATCTTCCGAGGGTGGGCGGGCGACGAAGTCCACGGCTTCGCGGCGGGCGATTTCGAGGATGTCGGCGTCCCGCAGGATGTTGGCCACGCGCAGGCTGGGCAGGCCGCTCTGTTTGGTGCCGAAAAACTCGCCCGGTCCGCGAAGCTTCAGGTCCATCTCCGAAATGTAGAAGCCATCGGTAGATTCCACCAGCGTGCGAATGCGCTCGCGGGCGGCATCGTTCATTTTCTCCGTTACCAGGATGCAGTGGCTCTGGGCGGCTCCGCGGCCGACGCGTCCGCGGAGCTGGTGAAGCTGCGCCAGCCCAAAACGCTCTGCCTGCTCGATCACCATCACGGTGGCGTTCGGCACGTCGACGCCGACTTCGATGACGGTGGTGGACACCATGATCTTGATGTGGCCCTCCTTGAAACGCTGCATCACAGCTTCTTTTTCGTCGGAGCCGAGGCGTCCGTGCATCAGGCCGATGGCGAGATCGGGGAAGACTTCGCGCGACAGGTGCTCGTACCCTTTCTGCGCCGCCTTCATGGCCTGGGTTTCGGATTCTTCGATGACCGGGTAGACGACGTAGGCCTGCCAGCCCTCCTCGACCTGCCGCTTGATGAAGCTGTAGACCTGCTCGATGCGATCGGCGGTGGCGTGTCTGGTGATGATCGGCTTGCGGCCGGGCGGCAGTTCGTCGATGATGCTCACGTCGAGGTCGCCGTACATGGTCATGGCGAGCGTGCGCGGGATGGGAGTCGCGGTCATCACCAGCACGTCGGGCGTGAGGCCCTTCTGCACCAGCCCGAGGCGCTGCAGCACGCCGAAGCGATGCTGCTCATCGATGATGGCGAGGCCGAGCTGCTTGAACTCCACATCTTTCTCGAGCAGCGCGTGCGTGCCTACCACAACGTGCGCCAGGCCCTCGGACACCAGTTTCTTGAGCTGCACTTTTTCGCGCGCGCTGAAGCTGCCGGTGAGCAGCAGCGTGACGTAGTTCAGCTTCGACAGGATCTGTTTGAAGTAGATGCCGTGCTGTGCGGCAAGGATTTCCGTGGGCGCCAGCACCGCCACCTGGTAGCCGTTTTCGATGGCGATGACGGCGGCTTCCGCGGCCACGATGGTCTTGCCGCTGCCCACATCGCCCTGCAGCAGGCGGTTCATAGGGTGCGGTTCGGCCATGTCTTTGGCGATCTCGCCCAGCACCCGTTTCTGCGCCCCGGTGGGCTTGAAGGGCAGCATGGCCTTGACGCGCTCGCGGACGTGGTCGGTGAGCGCGAACTGGATGCCGGGGAGCGTGCGCGCCTTGCCCCGTTTCAGCGCCACCCCGCACTCGAGCCAGAAGAACTCCTCGAAGATCAGGCGGAATTGCGCGGGCGAGCGAAACGCGTTCAGCAGGCGCAGGTCGGCATCCGGCGGCGGGAAGTGGATCTGGCGGATGGCCGTCCAGCGGTCGGGGAGCTTGAGCCGGTCGCGCAGGAATGGGGGGAGCGCGTCGTCCACAGGCTCGACGCTCTGCAGGATGCGGTGCGTGAAGACGCGGAGCATGCGCGTGGTGAGCTTGCCGGTGCCTTCGTAGATCGGGACGACACGGCCCACGTGGAGCGCCGCGTCGCCGTCTTCGTCGTCGCCCGCGAGGATTTCGAACTCGGGATGCAGCATGGTGAGCTCGCCGGCATAGGTATCGAACTCGACCTTGCCGAACAGGGCGACCTTCATGCCCTCGGCGAAGACGTTGGCGAGGTAGCCGCCGTGGAACCACTTGCCGACCAGGATGTGGCGCGAGGCGTCGGTGAAGCGGACCTCGAACAGGCCCAGGCTGCGCCGGCGGAAACCGCTCATCTTGGTGGCGCGGACGTCGGCGATCACCGTGGCCATCTCGCCCGGCGCAAGCTGGGCGATGGTCTTCATGTTGCTCCGGTCCTCGTAGCGGAAAGGGACGTAGCCGAGCAGGTCCTCGACCGTGGTCAGCCCCTTGGCTTCGAGCATGGCCGCGCGCGCGGGTCCGATTCCTTTGACGTAGGTGAGCGGGGTGGAGAGATCCATGCCGCGCTCTCAGTGTACAATGGCGCTGCATCATGCGAGACCGCTCCCTACCGCTGGCGCTGCTCGCTGCAGTCAGCGCCGTCTTCGTCTGGTCGTTCATCGGCTGCCACGACGTGTTCACCTGGTTCCTGGAGGTGCTGCCGGCGCTGATCGGCGTCCCTGCCTTGATCTGGTTGTATCCGCGCCTGCGGTTCACCAACCTGGTTTACTGCCTGATCGCGATTCACGCCTCCATTCTGATGATCGGAGGCCACTACACGTACGCCCTGATGCCGGTGTTCGAGTGGATCAAGCACTGGCTGGGGCTCGACCGCAACTATTACGATCGCCTGGGACACTTCGCGCAGGGGTTCGTTCCGGCCTTCATCGCACGTGAAGTCCTGCTGCGCACGACTCCTCTGAAGCGGGGAAAAATGCTCTCGGTGCTGGTGTTCAGCGTGTGCATGGCGATCAGCGCGCTCTACGAGCTGTTCGAGTTCGCCGCCGCCAAGATCACCGGGACCGCCGCCGACGCCTTTCTCGGCTCGCAAGGGGACGTGTGGGATACACAATGGGACATGACGTGGTGCCTCATCGGAGCCAGCTGCGCCCTGCTGCTTTTCTCCCGCGTGCACGACAGGGCCCTGGCGAAACTCAACTCGGGCAACGGAGTACAATGCACTTCGTGAAGGCCTTCATTCTCTTTCTCGCCTGCGCCCTGCCGGCCTGGACCGCCGACATCCGCATCGGAGTCATCGGCACCGACACTTCGCACGTGCCGGCGTTCACCAAGCTGCTCAACGATCCCACGGCCCCGGATCATGTGGCCGGGGCACGCGTAGTGGCGGCATACAAGGGCGGCAGCAAGGACATCGAAGAAAGCACGAGCCGCGTGGATGGCTTCGCGGAAACCCTTCGCACCAAGTACGGGGTGGAGATCGTGGACAGCATCCCCGCGTTGCTGTCCAAGGTGGACGCGGTGTTGGTGAGCAGCCTGGATGGACGCGTTCATCTGGAGCAGGCGCGGCCGGCGATCGCGGCGCACAAGCCGCTGTTCATCGACAAGCCGCTGGCGGCCACCCTGGAAGACGCGCGCGAGATCGCGCGGCTGGCCCGGGACGCGGGCGTGCCGTGGTTCAGTTCGTCGAGCCTGCGCTTCGGCGCGATCGGCGCCATGGGCCGCCAGACCGGCGCGAGCGCGGTGACCACGTGGGGTCCGGGGCCGCTCGAGGCGCATCATTACCTGGAGCTGGCGTGGTACGCGATCCATCCGATCGAGGTGCTGTACACCTTGATGGGACCAGGCTGCGAGAGCGTGGCGCGCATCTCCGGCAAGGATCTGGATACCGTCGTGGGCCGGTGGAAGGATGGCCGCATCGGAACCGTCAATGCGGCCCGCCCCTACAGCGATTACGGCGCCTTGATTTTTCAAGGCCGCAACGTGGTGGAGAATCATCCCAAGGCCGGCCCGGCGACCGATTACCACCCGCTGGTGGAAGAGATCGTCAAGTTCTTCCAGACGGGCAAGCCGCCGGTACCGAACGAGGAGACGCTCGAGATCTTCGCCTTCCTGGACGCCGCGCAGCGCAGCAAAGAGCAGGGCGGCAAGCCGGTGACGCTGCGGTAGGTGCCGCGGACGATCGTGCTTCAGGACGATCGTGCTTCGCCGTCCGCGCACGTCGCTCTGTTCTACACTGAAGTATTCATGTCCAAACTGCTGGAGGGCAAACATGCCCTCATTCTGGGTATTGCCAACAAGTGGAGCCTGGCTTACGCGATCGCGCAGGCGTTTTCGCGCGAGGGCGCGGCACTGACGCTAACCTATCTGGGCGAGCGGCAGAAGGATTCGATCGAAGACCTGGCCAAAGACCTGAACGTTACCGCCGTCCTCCCTTGCGACGTCACCAAAGACGACGAACTCGCCGCGCTCACCGAGTCTCTTAAAGGCTTGAACCGGCCGCTGCACGCCGTAGTGCATAGCCTGGCGTTCGCCAACAAGGAGGACCTCTCCCGGCCGTTCGTCGAGACCAGCCGGTCAGGATTTCTGCTGGCCCAGGATGTGAGCGCGTACTCGCTGGTGGCGGTGGCGCGCGCGGTGGCGCCGGTGATGGGCGAGGGTGGCTCGATCAGCACGCTTACCTACCTGGGCTCCACGCGCGTGGTGACCAACTACAACGTGATGGGCGTGGCCAAGGCCTCGCTCGAGGCCGCGGTGCGGTACCTGGCGAGCGAGTTGGGCCAAAGGAAGATCCGGGTCAACGCGATCTCGGCGGGGCCGGTCAAGACGGCGTCGGCGCGCGCCATCAAGGACTTCTCCACGATTCTGGACACCATCCAGGAACGCGCGCCTCTGCGGCGCAACACGGACCCCACCGAAGTCGCCGATGCCGCCGTCTTCCTGGCGAGCGACCTGGGCCGCGGCGTAACCGGAAATTGTCTTTTCGTCGACGCGGGCATGCAGGTGATGGGATTTTGAGCCAATCCTGCCATAATAAAACTTCGGACTCCCTATGAGAGTGGAAGTGGTTTTGACTGAGGCGGATATCGCTCAGGAATTCGCCGAGGCGATCGAGGCGCGCGATCTGCCCGAAAAGTTCTTCTTCTGGTTCCCGCGCTCCGCCACGGCATGGATCACGCTGGTCGAGCGCGCCGAATTGTATGGCGGCCTGTGGGATTCCTGGAAGGAGATCGCCGCGACTGCCCCGGCGATCGCGCGGCACTTCCGCGGGCGCGTGCCGGTGATCAGCTTCGGCGCAGGCGATGGTCTTCGCGACCGTCTCCTTATGAAAGCCCTTAAAGATGCGGGGTGCGAGTCCTTTTACTTTCCGGTGGATGCCAGCCAGACCATGCTGGAATTGGCTTGCGGCGGCGCCGACGACGAGGATATCGAAACCGTCGGCATCAAGGCCGACATCTCCAGCCCCGTCCACCTGGTCTACGCCGCCGATGCCGCCGAACCGCCGCGGCTTTTCATTCTCTCGGGCAATACGATGGGCTCGTTCGATCCCCTGGCCGAGATCCGCTACGTGGTGCAGTGCATGAAGCCGGAGGATCGGCTGATCGTCGATGGCGAAATCTACGATCCCAAGGCGACCATGGGACGGCGCGACAACGGCGCTTCCCGGAAGTTCCTCGGTTCGCTGCTGGCCAACGTGGGGATCGCCGAGGACGACGGCGAGATACGTTTCGACCAGAAGACGGACTCCCGCCACGACGGCCTGCACCTGATCACGCGCTACTTCAGGGCCGGCCGTGATCTCTCGGCGACCGTCGCAGGTGAGGAGATCTCGCTGGAACGCGGCGAGCGCATCGGGATGAATTTCCAGTACACCTACACTCCGGATGCCTTTCGCTGGCTGCTGACCGGGCACGGCGGACTGGAAGTCGAGCACGAATACTCGAGTCCGGACCAGCGGTTTCTGACGGCGGTGTGCAGGAAATAGGCGTGAGGCGTCAGGCATCAGGCGTCAGCCGTCTGGTGACGGAATCGCTGATACCTGAAGCCTGATGCCTGAAGCCTTGATTACTGGAACACCGCCACCACCGTCCGGTACCACGGCTGGCCGCTGGCGTCGTCCACGCCCCAGAATTCGAAATACTGGTTGCCCGCCGGGTATCCGGTGGTGGTCAAAGGCGCGGTGATCTTGCCATTCGCCGGGATTGCGGTGGCGCCGAACCAGCCTTGGAGACTGGAGCTGTAGTCTGTACCGTTGAACTTGGCGGCAGTGACATGAGTAGCTGTGCCCGCGGTCTCCGTCAGGCTGACCTGAAACGACCACTGTCCGCCGCTCCCTGCCACCGGATTCGGCGTCACGCCGGCCACCACGTTGGATTGATCGGCCTTCACCACCGCGCTCACTGTGATGTACTGGGGCGAAGCGGCACCGGACAGGATGGTCACCGTGGAGGTGTACTGACCCGGCTGCGGAAGCTGTTTCGCGTCGATGGAGACGGTGACTGTCGCTGGCGTCTTGGCCGAGACCGTGCCGGTCATTCCGGATAGCTGGATCCACAAGGCATCGGCGCGCAGCTTGTAAGTTACCGGGCTGGCGGCTTGGGTATTCAACTGCACGGCCTGCCCCTGAGGCTGAGCATGGTTGAGCACGGTGAAGGTCAGCCCCGCCTTGGCGGGGGTCACCGCGGTCGCCGGCAGATTTTCCAGGTACGTGCTCACCGCGGAATAGGTCGCGGAAAACCGGCTGTAGCCCGCCCCCTGCGGATTGATGGAGCAGACCGTGCCATCCTCCAGCACCTCGCCGTTGCTGAGCGAGCCGGCCACGATGCCGGGCGACGTGAATAGCGGCGAGCCCGAAGATCCGTGCTCGACTCGCCCCTGGCTGTAGAGCACCTGGAAATAGAGTGCCGCAGGGGCGACGCTTCCTTCGACGTTCGTGTCGGCGTCGGTGCTGCGGGTGCCGAACGAAATCCGCTTCCACGAGCCGGACGGATGATGAATGCCGGTGACATTTCCACCCACCGGCGGTCCGCCGGGATCCCAGCCCGCGAATGTAACGCCCGAAGGCACGTCCTGCAACAGGATCAGGCTGTAATCTCCCCCGCTGAGATCGGCGCTGGCCATCAGATGGGCGCCCAGCGTCGATTTGGCGCTGGCATCCCGGGAAGCGGGCAGCGTGCCGTTGCAGGAGGAGGTCTGGTAGTTCCAATATGCCTGCACGGTGCGTGCCGTAGCTTCATCGTTAACACAATGGCCGGCGGTCAGGAAGTACGGTTTCGCGCTGTTGTCGCGGGTGGCCAGCAGCGACCCCGAGCAGAGCGCCTCCACGCCGTCTTCGACGAAAGAGATCTGGCCCACACTGCTCATCGCGCTCTTCCAATCCGGGTAACAGTTGACGTCCAGCTCGCAATAGTCCGCGGGATCGGTCTGTCCGGCCGTGCCGTCGAGCGCCGTGCGCACCTGGTGGACAATCGATTTGATGGCGAACGGCGGCTCCAGTTCGACGCCGGCGTCCGGCGCCGGTTCGTACTCCACGATCGCCGCCGCTGCATAGACGGCACTGCTGAAGAAGTGGCCGTCATCATAAGGCCCGCGGCCCGTATAAGGGCCCGCGGAGTGCGTTCCGTCGTACAGCCATACACGTCCTTCGCCGACCGAGAAGTTCTCGAACTCCACCCGCAGGCCGCGGGCATGCGGCGAGTGGATGGAGATGCGCCAGAGGCGGGTGCCTTCGGACGTGGTTTCCCAGGTTCCGGCGGCGAAAGCGTGCGGCGCCAGCGCGCGCTGTACCCCGGTTTTCAGCCGGGTGCTGGGCCCGGTCAGGCGCGCGGCTTCGGCCTCGCTGAGCGGAGCGAGAGCGAACTCCCGAGGCCTACGCAGACCGAGCCGCATGCCCGGCGGCCGTGCTTCGACGCGTGAAGCA
>DATJYJ010000510.1:0-14508 GCA_035578025.1 Verrucomicrobiia bacterium | reverse complement strand
CAGAGGTCGGCCTGGATGCGGCCCTGCGGATTGAGCAGGAAGGCGTAGCACCCCTGGCCGGGGGTGAGCTTCTTGATGTCGTTGCTGGTGAGGTTGTGAAGGAGGCGGGCGCGGTCGCGTCCGCGGGCCAGGATGCGGCCGCGGGAGGAGAGATCGAGCCAGGCCGCGGAATGGCGCAGGGCGTGATAGCCGGGGGTCATAATTTTAGTTTAGGGGCAACGCTCGCTGGCCTGGAGGCCCGCGTTACGCGATGCCTTTGAGGTAGGCGGCGATCAGCACGATGACGAGGCCGGAGATGGCGCCGCCCAAGAGCTGCCGGCCGCGGCGCTGATTGTTGGGCGCCGTGGCGAGAATGGCCACGCTGAAAACGTGAAGCGCGAGCAGAATCTTGATGCCGAACAGGGCCTGGTACAAGGTGGAGTGGCCGGGCTTGATCAGGAAGTTATAGAAACCCGAGATCACCAGCGTCACCATCACGATGTAGACCAGCGGCCGGAAATGCGCTGCCGCGCCCTCTTCCAGCTCCTTGTAATCTTCCGGTGTGATGCGCTTGGTCGAAGGGTCCATGACGAAGCGCCAGAAAATGATGCCGCCGAGCAGAGTGATCACGCTGGCAATGTGGATCCAGCGCATCACCGCGGTCAGGATGTCGCCCATATAACGTGAGTATACTCGGCTTATGATTCACGAGATTCTGCCGGTGGGAATGCTGCAGTGCAATTGCTCCGTCTTCGGCGACGAGAGCACGCGCGAGGCGATGGTGGTCGACCCCGGCGACGAGGTGGAGAGCATCCTGGAGATCGTGCGGCGGCACGGTCTGACGGTGAAGGCCATCGTGATCACGCACGCGCACATCGATCACATCGGCGGCGCGAAAAAGATGAAGGAAGCGACCGGCGCTCCTGTCTACATGAATCTGAACGACACCGGACTGGCCAAAATGCTCGACATGCAGGCGGCGATGCTGGGGATGCGGCCGGTGGAGAATGTCGGGATCGACGTGCCGGCAAAGGACGGCGATACGCTCACGGTGGGCGCCACCGAGGTCCACGTGATGCACACGCCGGGGCACACCCAGGGTAGCATTTGCCTGTGGATGCCGTCCGAGAGAAAGCTCATTGCGGGCGACACCTTATTTAGGGATAGCATCGGCCGCACGGACTTGCCGGGCGGGAACGGAAAGCAAATCCTGCAATCGATTCACGACAAACTGCTGCCGCTGGCGGGAGCGACCATCGTGATTCCGGGGCACGGAGACGTGACCACGATCGAGCGCGAGAAGCGGTTGAATTATTTCTTGCAGGGGATGAGTTAGTTGTACAATGCGGAGAACAGAGGGATGCCCATGCACAAACTCATCGCGGGACTCGCGCTCGCCAGCCTTGCCTTCGCTCAGCACGACACCGCGGGACAGCCGCCGGAAGCCAAACTCGCCGAACAGGTCTACAAGAACATCATCGAGCTGAAAGGCGTCCCCGCCGACCAGATCGGGCCGGCGATGCAGTTCATCTCCGCATCGCTGGGCGTCAATTGCGAATTCTGCCACGTGCAAGGCAAGTTCGACGCCGACGACAAGGGCGCCAAGAAGACCGCGCGCGAAATGATCGCCATGCAGAACATGATCAACAAGAACGCGTTTCGCGGGCGGACGCAGGTGACGTGCAACACGTGCCATCGCGGTTCGGCGCACCCGGTTGGGGTGCCGCCGGTGCTGGAATCGGACGCTATGCCGGGCGCGGCGGCGATGGGCGCGCCGCCGGCCGGCGGAGCCACCGCGGACCAGATCCTGGAGAGGTACGTGACGGCCTCGGGCGGCGCGGACGCGATGCGCCAGGTGACCAGCCGGGCGATGAAGGGCAACATCCTGGTGGGCGGCAATTCGACGCCTATCGAGCTGCTGACCAAGGCGCCGAACAAGCGGGTGTCGATCAGCCAGATGGGCGGCAACAACAGTTACACCGCGTTCGACGGCACGGCGGGCTGGCTGGGCACCACCGGGCGTCCGGCGCGCGACATGTCCGCGGCCGAATCGGCGGCCTCGTCGATCGACGCCGAGTTTTATCTACCACTGCGGCTGAAGGAGATCTTCCCGCAGCTTCGCCGCGGCCGGCCGGAGACCGTCAACGGAGCGGAGTGCGAAGTGCTCAACGGGAGCGCTCCGGGCAAGCCCGCCGTGCGGCTCTACTTCGACAAATCCACCGGCCTGCTGGCGCGGCTGGTGCGCTACGCCGACACGCCGCTGGGGCGCAATCCGACCCAGATCGACTACGCCGACTACAAGACCGTGGACGGCGTGACGATTCCGATGCGCTGGACATTGGCCCGGCCCAACGGCCGGTTCACCATCCAGATTACGGACGTGAAGAGCAACGCGCCTATCGACGACGCGCGGTTCGCCAAGCCGGCGGGCGAAGTGAAGTAGCGCCGGCGCCGGGTCACACCATCTCGGGCGTCATCTCCATCACTTCGACGATCTGCGTAAACGGAATCCGCGCGCGCTGGTTGGCCTCTTCGACGGCGCCCTTGGAGGCGGCCTCGAAGTAGCAGTGCGTCTGCGCGGTCTCCGGCAGGTAGAAGCTGCGCACCCAGCGCACGGGCTGCCCCTCGCCGGTCATTTCGGCGCAGCAGGATTTGGCCCGGACGCCGGCGCTCTGCAGGGCTTCCGGGGTAACTCCAGGCAGGTCACGTTTCACGACAAACAGCGGCATAGGTACCCTCCTCTAAGTTCCACTCCCTTGGGGGCGCGGTTCGGTCAGCGGTTCCAGAACCTGTTCCAGATCTCCGCGGCGGATGCGGATGGCGCGCTCACCCGCCAGCCGGAATGCCGGCACTCTTCCGCTGCGTATGTAAGCGCGCATGGTCTGCACGTGGATGCCGAGGGTCTCGGCAGCCTCCTCCGGGGTGAGATAGTCGCGGGCTGGTTTCTTTTCCTCGGGCGATGAGCCGACGACAAAAGGCGATCGTGCGCTCCACGAGTTTGCAATCGCCGCGCGCCACGAGGCGCTGGTGATGCCGTGCGCGCGCTTGAGCTCGCCCATGAGGCCGGTGTCCTCGGTGGCGAATGCGGCCAGCAGGTGATTCACGCCGACGCCGGGATCGCCGGCGGATTTGGCGATGCGGGCGGCGCGGTCGAACAGGTCGACCGCCTCCTGGGAGTAGGCCACTTTCGGCTTGGGGCCGTCGGGCTGGCGCAACCAATCGACGCCGAGCGATTCGAGGTCGAAGCTCCAGGGGCCGAGGGATGCGATGCCGAAGCGGGAGATGACGCGCAGGCAGCCCAGGAGGATGTGATCGGGCGTGACCTCGGCCGAGTCGCGCTGTTTGGCGGCGAAGATGGCGAAGGAAGCGGCGAGGTCGGCGTCATTCATGCTATCTAAAACAACGTTAAACTATCTTAAATAATGTGTCAATCGGGACGTCCTCGAATCTACCGGGCGATCACGTTGAGGAGCACCGGGTTCGAGGTCAACCCTCCGGATTGCACCTGAACGGTGACCGGGCCGAGGTCCAGATTCGACGGAACCACCGACGTGATTGCATCCGCGATCACCGAAATCGCGGGCACGGCAGCTCCACCAAGAAAAAGCTGCGCACCGCTCCCGAACCCCGCGCCCCGTACCACGATCGTTTCGCCGGGCGAAATCGGAACGGCGAGGCGGCTCGCGGCGTTCTCAACCGAATCGATCCGCAACGCAGGGAGCGGGGCGGCAGGCTGGACACTGTTCGCCCACACCGTACCGCGGTCGGTGGCGCCGGCCAGCACAAAACTGCCGTCAGCCCCCACGCCGAGGCCCGTCACGTAGAAGAACTCTCCGTCACCGAAATAGCTGGAGAATAGCAGGCTCGAGAGATCGCCCGACAGTTCGGCCACGTAACCGGTGGCCAGCGAGCCGCCGAAGCCGATCTGCAGCGGGGTCCGGGTGGGCAGCCCGCCGACCTTCGTGCCGCCGCCGATATAGAGGTTGCCGGAAGCGTCGAGCGCCAGAGTGTAAGCGGAGAGGTCGCCGGCGACGCCGAAGTACGTCGCGGCCAGAGTATTCCCGAGCGCCGGATCCATGGCCATGATGCCGACTGGCAGCGTGCCCGCACCAGCCAATGGTTGAAACGCCCCGGATGTCGATTGAAACGGAACGTCGCCCGTACCGGGCTGGCCGGCAATATAGACCTGGCCGCCGGGAGCAACGAGGAGCGCATGCGCGGCCACACGAGGAGCGGCCGAAGCCAGGATCGCGGAGCCGGTTGGGTCGAAGCGATAGATACCGGTGCGGTTGCCCAGGTAGGCGCTGCCATCGGGAGCGGCGGCGATGACGTTCGCGGTGGAAGCGTCCTCTTGCGATGTGCCGAGGTACGTCGCATAGGTCAGTTTGGAGCCGCTCGGGTCGAACTTCGCTACAAAAGCGTCGGCGGTAGGAAAGACTGCGCCGAGCCCCTGCACCGAAACGCAGCCACAAGTCGTACGATAGGCGCCCGCCGTAACCGGCACGCCTCCGAAAGTAACGCCTGTCAGATACACCGCGCCCGAGCTATCCACTGCGATGGACTGCGGCACGGCAGGAGTGAAATTGGAAGTGAAATACGTGGCATATGCCAGCGACCCGTCGGGATTGAGCCGAAACACAAAGATGGCGCCCTGATACGCCGAGCTGTCCGCCAGGTTCGAAGGAAGCGCCGCGGGCATCGATGGCGACCAGCTTCCGGGGGTGGTCGGAAAGTCCTGCGACGCCGTCGTGCCCGTGACATGCACATTGCCGGCCGCGTCGACCGTCATCGCCCGGGCGATATCATTCGCGCTCCCGCCGAAGTAGGTCGAATAAACCACATTACCTGCCGGGTCGAACTTGGCTACGAAAACGTCATACGATCCGGCTGTGGCCAAATGATCCTGCACCGCGGCCTTCACCGGGAAATCCGGCGACTTCGTACTCCCGGCGACATAGACGTTGCCCAGCGCGTCGGTGCCGAGCCCGGCAAATGGGTAGGCGAGGCCCGAGTCATCGACTTCGCGGATCCAGTTGAATGCCGGCAGGGTCTGGGCGCATGCCGCGACCCGGCCGCCGACAAACCACGAGGCCATGGTGACAATCGCCACCAGAGCCGTGTCACCGCGCCGCAGCGGCACCTTCGGGAGGAATCCGAAATCGTTGATTCTCATGGCCGATGGAATCTTCTGCCTCCCAGGGCGGCAAGAAGAAAGACCAGACTCACTGCTGCGCCGGCGGCAACTCCACTACCGCGACGGAGAAGCCTCCGAGCTTCACCAGGTCACCGGATAGCTGGGCCGACGACGCCGGCTGCGAGCCGGTGGTCCGATCGACGTAGTGAATTGTGCCGCCCGCGGCCTGCGGGATCGTCACTTCAATCTCGCGGTCGCGCTTGTTGACCAGCAGAAGGCGTCGTTTGTTGTCACGCACGAGGAACGCCTGGGCATAGAGTGTCTGGCCCGGTTGCACCGTGCGCACCAGCTTATCGCCCGGCGCGAAGGAATCGCGCAGCAGCTTCAGCACCCAAAAACGCGCGTTTGGCTGGCCCGACTCCCAGTCCACCATGGACACACTGGGATACTGCGTGGGGTATCCCACCAGTTGTGACGCATTCACCACGTCGATCCCCATCCTGGACAATTCGCCGAAGAGGTACGCGTACAGGGCGCCGCACAGATTCCAGTACGAGGCGGGAATCGGCTTGGTCACGTGTCCCGGCTGGTTCTGCTCGCCATCGTCCGCGGAGATCGCCCCGACTTCGTTGATCGTCGTCCTGGTCGAGGGCGAGAGGCGCTTCCGGATGGCCTCGATGTAGCGGACCGTGTTCAGGAAGCCGTCCGCTTGCGCCCAGAACGTGTGCTCCTGGATCTCGGGCGATTCGTCCTTTCGCGGGCTGGCATAGAAGTGATACGAGATCGCATCCAGTGGAATCCCGGCCTTGTGGTTGCGGGGATCCAGAAAGTATTCGAACATTTCCGGGTGACCGCTCGGGCCGGCCAACGAAACCCCCACGAACTTCATCTCCGGGGCGACCCCGCCGATGGCTTCCACGATCGCGTCGTAGACGCGGGTGTACAGCTCGGGTGAGATGCGATGTTCCAGGTCGGGCTCGTTCAACACTTCCCACCAATCGATTTTGTAGTGGTGGCCCGACTCGTGACGCTTTCCGAACTCGTCCACGAAGCCGCCGCGCGTGTACCAACCCACCAAGCGCGCATAGTAGCCGGCAAGCTCATTGCCGCTGGGATCGCGCAATTCCGTGCCCTGGCTGTAGTTCCATACGGGCTCCTCCGGGTCGGAGGGAAACGTGACCGGGTCGCGGGTTACCCACATCCATTGTGGTGTGGTGCTGAAGTTCAGCACCACCGGGCGGCCCTTGACCGCTTCCAGCAGGTCGATCGTCATCGGATCGATCAGCGAAAAGTCCCATGAGGTCACCCCGTCGCGCGGGGGCGCGAGCTCGGCGACCGCGAGCCTGGGATACGGCAGCCAGGGCACGTATCGCGCGTAGTCCGCTTGAAGTTCGCGGAAGGCCTGGAACACGCGATCGTGGATCGCGGAACCGCGCCGGAGCGGTGGATTCACTACCACCTGCAGCGACGGCGTGGTGTTGGACACGCGAACGATCGTGTCCCAGTTGACGTTGACCGTGGCCGGCGGCGCGGCCGCGACGGCGATGCCGGCGCACGTCAATGCAGCAGTTCGGAGAATGGTTGCCACCATATTTCTTGCACTTATGGCTGGAGTCTAGCGCCTGGTCTCAGTGCGGCGCAATCCCTCGGGGACCGCGTCACTTGGGCGCGCGATGCGAATCCAGCCAGCGAGTTTGCGTGCGCAGGTTGCTGCGGCAGGCCCGGCGGAGGAGTAGGATGGAGACCGATGAAAGCCCTGCTCGTTTTTGCCGCCGCCGTCCGCCTGTTCGCGCAAACGCCCGAGGCGCTGACTTCCGATGCCGCCGGCGTGTTCGCCATCTGGCCCGGCACTCCGCCTGGATCCGAATCCTGGACATGGAAGGAGCAAATCGACGTGCGCGGGGGCAACCGCATGGCTCGCAACGTGGTGACGCCCACGCTCACCATGTACAAGCCCGCCGCGGGAAAAGCGAACGGAGCCAGCCTGATCGTCGCGCCGGGAGGCGCCTTCCGCTTCCTCATGGTGGACTACGAAGGCGTCGACATGGCCCGCCGGCTCGCGGACCGGGGCGTCACGGCGTTCGTCCTGCGGTACCGCGTCATGCATACGCCGGAGGACGCGGCGGCCATGAACAGGTTCCTGCAAGACCTGACGAAGACCCTGAGCTCCAACGATACGAAGGGCGAGAATCCGCCCGCCTACAGCGCAGATGAGCGGGCCGCCATGGCCCTGGCAGAGGAGGACGGACGCCAGGCGATCCGCTACGTGCGCGGCCATGCCGCCGAATGGGGATTGGACCCGCACCGCATCGGGATCGTCGGCTTCTCGGCGGGCGGAGGCGTGACCATGGGGCCGGTGATGCGGCACGATGCCGCCAGCCGCCCCGATTTCGCAGCGCCGGTCTATCCGGCCTACCGGACCGCCACGCCGGTTCCCGCGGACGCGCCGCCGCTGTTCATCGCGATGGCCGACGACGACAGGCTGATTTCCCCGAACTCCGCCGCGCGCCTCTACATGGCCTGGCACGCCGCGGGAAAGCCCGCGGAGCTGCACATCTTCCGGCACGGCAATCACGGCTTCGGGATGCGCACCCAGAACCTGCCCTCCGACGGCTGGTTCAATCTCTTCGCCGCCTGGATGGAGTCTTCCGGTTTCCTCAAGCCGGCCGCCGCGGCGCAGACCATCGGCCGCATGTACGTCTTCGGCGACAGCTACTCCGATACCGGCGCGGGCTACGTGGACGGCGACGGGCCCACCGCCGTGGCGTACCTGGCGCGCCGCCTCGGGTTCGAGCTGAGGCCCGCCAACACTCCCGGCGACGGATCGCAGAGCCTCAACTTCGCCGTGAGCGGCGCGCGGACGGGACGCGGCGCCGGCCGCAAAGTGAAGGACGCGCTCCTGGGGCGCGGCATGGTCGAGCAGGTGGACGACTTCGCCGCCCGCGTGGCCGCGAAGCAGATCGTCTTCGACCCCGATCACACCCTGTTCTTTCTGGCGGGCGGCCTGAACGACCGCCGCATGCCGGGCGCGGAGACCGTCGCCAATCTCGAAAATCACGTCCGCAAGCTGTACGGGCTCGGCGCCCGCCGTTTCCGGATCGCCCTGCTGCCGGCCGCGATTCCGGCGTTCAGCGAGGTGGGCCAGCGGCTCGATCCCGAGCTGCGGCGCATCCCGGGCGAGATCGAAGGAGAGCTGCCCGGCGCCGAGATCCGCCTGAGCAACTGGGGTCCGTTTTTCGACGAGGTGCTGCGCAATCCGGCGGCCTACGGGATCGAAAACACCACCGACAAATGCGCCGGCCGCGCCATCTTCGACGAGGACGCCACGCCCTGCGCGAAGCCCTCGGCCTACTACTACTATCACGCGGGGCATCCTTCCACCGCGGTCCATCGCGTCGTGGGCGACAAGCTGTACGAGGAAATCACCGGCTCGCATTAATCTGTCGCGGCGATCGACGCCGGGCCCGGGACGGTGCCACGGACTCGACCGAAATCTCGGAGGAGGGGACCTCCATGCGCCGACGCGATATGCTTCTTCAGTGCGCCGCTCTCGGTGGATTGCGCGTCGCACCCGAAATCGCATGGACCGGAAGATGTGGCCCGATGTCGCCGCCGCCGATGTCCTCCACATCTGGCGCGTGCGGTAAGTCATCCGGCATTACTGGCTGCCTGGAGTCGCGCGCGCACCCGCCCCACTTCCGCCGCGATCGTCAGAATGACGCCCGCATAGAAGCAGAACTCGAACCCCGAGAACACCACCGCGGCGGCCGGGGAAGCCCCCTGCAGCAGCGGAGGCTTCTCCATCAGTCCGCGGCGCACCGCCCACGCATGTCCCGCCATGCCCCAAAGGGCCAACAGAACGCAGAAGTTCACCACGCAATTGCCGCGTACCCGCAAGGCGAGGAAATACGACAGCAGTCCGGCAGCGCCGAAGCCGAGGCCGTATACCGCGGGCAGCAGCCACCGCGACCACGCCGGAAAAAGGTAGTGATAGACCGGTTCCCAGAACAGGGAACAGACCAGGATGGCCCACACCGCGGCAAAGAAGCCCGCCGTGGTTCCCGCGATCGCCCATTTCAGCCTGCGGAATGCGGCGGCGTCGATCCGCCGCGTCAGGACGAAAACCACCGTGGCATCCACCGGCGCGGCCACAAAGACGGCCCGCCACAGCAACTCGGACGTCACGTGCGCGTCAGCCAGCCCCACCACCGCGGCCACTCCACCGGCCGGCGTCCCAATTGTAGTACCTGAACGCGCCTCGAGTGAAGGGTTCCCCACGTTCCCGTGTTCCAATGAGACGATGCTCAGCCGCCGGAGCTTTGCCTCGATTCCCGCGCTCGCACTGCCCCGTCTTCTCCATCCGGCTCCCAGGCGTTTCAAGGCCTTACCGAAGGCCTGCGCGGAGCTGGAGAAGACGAATGGCGGCCGGGTCGGTGTGGCTGTCCTCGACGCATCTGCCGGCGAGCGCTCCGGGCATCGCGCCGACGAGCGCTTCCCGATGTGCAGCACGTTCAAGTTCCTGCTCGCCTCCGCTGTGCTGGAGCGCGTGGACCGCCGCCAGGAGTCGCTCGACCGTGCCATTGGCATTCCTCCCAAGCCGCTCCTGTCCAACTCGCCGCTGACGGAGCCGCACGCCGGCAGCAGTATGACCATCAATGGTCTTTGTCACGCGGTACTCACCCGAAGCGATAACACGGCGGCGAATCTCCTGCTGGAGGGCATCGGCGGCCCGGCTGGAGTCACAGCCTTTGCCCGTTCCATCGGCGACAGCGTAACGCGTCTCGACCGGACAGAGCTCGCGCTGAATGAGTGCCGCGCGGGAGATCCGCGCGACACCACTTCTCCCAACGCCATCGCCGGCGACCTGAAATCCGTGCTGCTCGGGAATGTTCTCTCGCCGGCCTCCCGCACCCAACTGACGCTTTGGATGGAAGCCAACCTGACGGGTCTCGACCGCTTGCGGGCGAAATTGCCCGAAGGCTGGCGCGCAGCCGACAAGACCGGCTCCAACGGCGAGCACACGAGCAACGACATCGCCGTATTCTGGCATGCCGGCAGGCCGGCCGTCATCGTCGCCGCTTACATCACGCAATGCCCGGGCCCAGAGAGCAAGCGCGCGGCCATGCTCGGGGAGATCGGCAGGCTGGTGCGGGAATCACTCGTTTGACCGCGGGCGGCATGTCGATCAGAAATCTCATGCGGCGGACGGCACTTCAATTTCTCCCACCCGCCACGCGGCGTAGGCTAGGCTACTAGGCTATGGCCGGATCCACTACGGCCGTGCTGAATATGATGTCGGTGTCCGTGATGACTCCGTCGGCACCGAATTGATTTTCGGTAACTGCCAAGAAATCGCCGACCAAGCTCTGGTCGCTGTCGTCGAGCGCGAGTGTCACCACGTAGTTCTGATCCGTGCTATCAACACCGATGTCGGTGGGCAGAACTGGCAGGAAGGCAATCGCCGTGCCGGGTACTGACGCCCACACCGCCGTCGCGGCGGTCAGTGCGCTTACTACGTCACTCGACGCGGTGACCACCAAGTCGCCCTGAGCGTTCATCGCTCCGCTTTTGAAACCATTGTTGAGCAGCAGTTGTAGATGTGTGGCATTTGCCTGGTACACCGGTCTTCCAAAGGAATTCGTCCTTCGCACGTACGCCAGGGCTGCGGTGCTGCAGCAAACCGCCAGGCTGATGAGGAGAGTACGTCGTCTCATTGCCGGCCCGCCTCTCGAACCGGGGTCGACGCAGCCAACCGCCTTAGCCACGCCCGGAATATCGGCCCGGGAACCGGGCCATCGAGTGAAAAAGGTGACGCGGCCGCAGGGTGCGCCCCGTTCCCCAAACGAATGTCGTCACGTCCTCCGATTACTAACCGGCCCTGGGGACCGCCCGTCGTGCGCCAGTAGCCGATTGGCGTTCGGAAGAGAAACAAGATGACGCGCTCGCCGCGCGCATAGGGAACAGACCCGCTAACCGTCTGCTCCACACCACCTACCCTGCCGCCCGGTTCACTGACTAGGGCCTTCGCCTGGCCACGAAACGCCTCGGTCGTCTCGACGCGGTAATGTGTCCAGATATGTTTATGCGGCGGGTCCCACGCACTCCAGATGTCGATGACTTTGCCCTCGAGGATCCTTGGCGAACGGGCGACCAGAGTCTCGAGCGAGTAAGTCGGAATTAATGCCGCGGCCAGCCCGGCCGGAAACAGAATTTGCAAAATCAGGCGCATGAGTTACCTTCCGATTAGGGTAAGCGCAAGATCGCCGTCAAACGTGACATAACGCCCTCCGGTGCCATCCTCCGCCGCATTTCATGTCGCCGCCTCTCGGTGTCTCTCCGCCTCGCCCGTGAACGCTCCTCCCTCAGCCGCGCCCAAATGTCCCCATAAATTTAATCAATACCTCTCCCTTCTTGCATTTACCAAACTTTTGGGATAGACTCGAATTTCTGACCTCGATGTCCAACGGCTCTCCAATCTCGCTCCTTTCTTCTAACGGGATTCCCGTAGGCATCATTATTAGCATTCTGGTCATCGTACCCGGCCCCGCGTGACGGCCTGCCGGTAAGGTTCCGAGGCCATCAGCGGGGCGAAATCAGCAAGCCCCCCTGATGGCCTTTTTTGTTATCCAGTGACTGCTCAGAGGCAAATGACATGTCGACAACGTTAATGAGCGGCGCGCGAATGCTCGCCGAATGTCTGGTCCGCGAAGGAGTCGATTGCATGTTCGGCTACCCCGGCGGCGTGACCCTGCCTTTCTACGACGTGCTCTTCGATCACCAGGTCCGCCACGTCCTGGTGCGCCACGAAGAGAACGCCGCCTTCGCCGCCGAAGGCTACGCGCGCGCCACCGGTAAAGTCGGCGTCTGCTGCGCCACCTCCGGACCCGGCGCCACCAACCTCACCACCGGGCTGGTCGACGCCATGATGGATTCCATCCCTATCGTCGCCATCACCGGCCAGGTCACCAGCAAGCTCATCGGCAGCGACGCCTTCCAGGAAGCCGACACCTTCGGCATCACCCGCTCCTGCACCAAGCACAACTACCTCGTCAAGAAGCTCGAGGATCTCCCGCAGGCCATCCACGAAGCCTTCTACGTCGCCGCCAGCGGACGCCCCGGCCCTGTCCTCGTCGATATCACCAAGGACGCGCTCCAGGCCCAGGGCCACTACCAGCCCGTCACCTCCGTCCATCTTCCCGGCTACAAGGTCTTCACCGAAGGCCACACCGGCCAGATCCGCCGCGCGGTCCAGCTCATCCAGGAATCCGAGCGTCCCATGGTGTACTCCGGCGGCGGCATCGTGGCCGCCAACGCCGCCGCCGAGCTCCGCCAATTCATCGAGCTGACCGATACGCCCACCGTCAACACCCTGATGGGCCTGGGCGGGCTGCCCTCGAACCATCCCAACTTCATCTCCATGCCCGGCATGCACGGCTCTTACGCCGCCAACATGGGTATGACCCAAGCCGACCTCCTCATCGCCCTCGGTGTCCGCTTCGACGACCGCGTCACCGGCCGGCTCGCCGCCTTCGCCCCGCACGCCAAAGTCATCCACGTCGATATCGACCCGGCCGAGATCGGCAAGAACCGCCCTCCCGATGTCCCCATCGTCGGCGACGTCAAGCGTGTCCTCGGCAGGTTCAATAAGATGCTCGCCGAAGCTCCGCCGGCCGCCGAAAAGGTCACCGCCGGCCGCCGTGCCTGGTGGCGCCAGCTCCGGGAATGGAAAGAGGAGCATCCGTTCGACCGCTCTACCAGCGACACCGAAATCAAGCCCCAGCACCTCATGACCGAAATCGACCGCCTCTCCGCCGGCGCCGCCATCATCACCAGCGATGTCGGCCAGCACCAGATGTGGGCCGCCCAGCTCTGCCGCTTCAACGAGCCGCGCCTCTGGATCAATTCCGGCGGTCTGGGCTCCATGGGCTTCGGTCTCCCCGCAGCCATCGGCGCCCAGTTCGCTCGCCCCGATAAGCTGGTCTTCGCCATCCTCGGTGACGGCGGCTTCCAGATGTCCGTCCCCGAGCTCGCCACCATCGCCAGCCACGCCCTCCCCATCAAGATGGTCGTCATGAATAACGGCTACCTCGGCATGGTGCGCCAATGGCAGACGCTCTTCTACAACAACCGCCTCAGCGCCGTCGAGCTGGATTGCTTCCCCGACGCAGAAAAGCTGGCCGCCGCTTACGGATTCAAAGGCCGCACTATCGACAAGCCCTGGGAGCTCGCCCCCGCGCTCGAAGCCGCCGTCAAAGAGCCCGGCCCCTATCTGCTCAACGTCAAAGTCACGCCGCTCGAGAATGTCTACCCCATGGTCCCCGCCGGCGGCGCCATCAACGAAATGGTCCTGGGCACGTCCCAGTTAGTTGGCTAGGAGCCACTATGCTTCAAATCATCTCGCTACTCCTCGAAAACAAACCCGGCGCCCTGATGCGCGTGACCGGCCTCCTCACCCAGCGCGGCTACAACATCGAATCGCTCACCGTCGCCCGCACCCTCGATCCCGAGGTTTCGCGCATGACGATCGCCGTGGACGTCGATTCCACGCAGCGCGCCCAGGTCATCAAGCAGATGAACAAGCTCATCAACGTCCTGCAGGCCACCGACCTGAGCGATTCCCCCGCCGTCGTCCGCGAGCTCATGCTGGTCCGCATCCGCCTGCCGCAGGAGTCGCGCACGGCGGTTCTCAAGGAAGCCGAAATCTTCGGCGGGCGCGTGGTCGATTCCTCCACCGAAGGCTTCGCCCTCGAAGTCACCGGCGACCCCGAAAAGCTCGGCGAGTTCGTCGATGTGATGGCCAGCTACGGCGAAGTCGATGTCACCCGCAGCGGCGCGTTGGCCATCGCCCTGGAAACCAAGAAACTGAAATTACAGCCGCCCGTCCCCACCGCGGCCAGAACGTAACGCGACCCACCTGGGTCGCCTTTGGAGAAAAGATGCCAAATCGCTACTACGAAAAAGACGGAAACCTCGATTACCTATCCGGCCGCACCGTGGCCATCATCGGCTATGGCAGCCAGGGCCACGCCCACGCCTTGAACCTCCGCGATAGCGGCGTCGACGTCGTGGTCGGCCTACCCGCTTCCAGCAAGAGCGCCGCCAAAGCCACCGCCGCCGGTCTCAAGGTGCTTTCTCCCGCCGAAGCCGCCAAGGCCGCCAACGTGATCATGATCCTCGTGCCGGATCACATCCAGGCCGATCTCTACAACACCGACATCGCGCCGCACATCACCGCCGGCAAGACGCTCATGTTCGCCCACGGCTTCAACATCCACTTCCAGCAGATCACCCCGCCCGCCAACGTGGACGTCTCCATGGTCGCTCCCAAGGCCCCCGGCCACCGCGTGCGCGAGCTCTTCACCGAAGGCGTCGGCGTTCCCGCGCTCGTCGCCGTG
>DATJYJ010000509.1:0-7809 GCA_035578025.1 Verrucomicrobiia bacterium | reverse complement strand
GAAGGGCGTCTCCTCCACGATCAGCCGGTAGGCCAGTTCGATCAGCATCTCCGGCCCGCCCGTCTCCGGCGAGTGGATGCCCGAATTCACCCAGTAGAGCGGCTTGCCCGTCTTGATCAGCTCGCGCGCCTCGTCGTCGTTCTTGAGCTTGCGCGGATCGCCCAGCCGGGCCAGGATGTCCTTGTACTTGTCCAGGTCCTTGATGGTGGCCTCGTCCGCGATCGCCAGGATCACCTGGTCGCGCCCTTCCTCAGTCTGTCCGATCTTCCAGAACTTCGCGCGCGGCGACGCCTTGGCCAGCGCCTCGTAGTAGCGATAGATGTCCTTGGCGTAGGTCAGTTCGCCCGGCTTGCCCGGGATGCGCCCCAAAAACTTCAGCGGCGACGGCACGCTGTCCGACGCGGGCATGTGGTCCACCAGCTCCGTAGTGATGCGCGGGTCCTGCAGGTATTCCTTGATGAGTTTGGTGTACTCCTCATCAAGCTTCTGCGGCGCCGGCTGCGCGGCGGCGGGCGCGGCCTTCCCCTTCTTGGCCGCCTGCGCATCGGCCGGCGGACCATACACGAATGCTAGGGTGAGCGCGAGCAGCAGACTCCCGCTCCAGACAAAGCGATTGGACATGTTGGAAATCCTTCCCTGGATTTCACGAGTGTTACCCTTTTGGAAGGCGCATGTCAACTCCGATGAATCGCAGACACTTCGTCGCTGGCCTCGCCGCGGCGGCGTGGGCCGGACCCGGCCAGCCGCAGATTAACGGCGCGCGCCTTCGCGACCACCTCGAGCGCCTCAGCGTCTTCGGCCGTCCCCAGGGCGGGACCTTCGCCGATGGCGTCAGCCGCGTGGCCTATTCCGATGCCGACGTCGCCGGACGCACCTACGTCCGCGGCCTGATGGAGGCCGCCGGCCTCAAGACGCGCCTCGATGCCGCAGGCAACATCTACGGCCGCCGCGCCGGACGCGAAGACTCGCTGCCGCCGGTCCTCTTCGGCTCGCATATCGACTCCGTCCCCAACGGCGGCAACTTCGATGGCGACCTGGGCTCGCTGGCCGCCATCGAGGCCGTACAGTCGCTTCAGGAAGCCGGCATCACTACCCGCCGTCCGCTACAGGTCGTCGTCTGGCAGAACGAAGAAGGCTACGCCTTCAACAACGGACTCGCCGGCAGCCGCGCCGCGGCCGGCCACCTGGATCCCGGCGAGCTCGAGGCTGTCTGGAACGGCATGAAGAAATCCGACGCCATCCGCAAAATCGGCGGCGTCCCCGAGCGCATCGCCGAAGCGCGCCTCCCCAAGGACGCCTTCGCCTGCTATCTCGAGCTGCACATCGAGCAGGGCGGCACGCTCGAAAAGTCCGGCACCGACATTGGAATCGTCGAAGGCATCGTCGCCATCGACCGCTACGACGTCGAGATCCGTGGCTTCGCCAACCACGCCGGCACCACGCCCATGCCCGAGCGCCAGGACGCGCTGGTCGCGGCGTCGCACCTCGTGGTCGCGGTCAACGACATCGTGCGCCGCGAGCCCGGCCGTCAGGTCGGTACCGTCGGACAGTTGAATGTCAGCCCCAACGTGCCCAACATCGTCCCGGGCGGCGTCAAGCTCGTGATCGAGCTGCGTGACCTCTCGGCCGGCAAGATCGCGATGCTCGCCGACCGCATCCGCGCGCGCGCCGCCGAGATCGCCAGGCAAACCGCGACCCAGATCGACATCCGCCCCGCCGCCCATCACGACGCGGCGCTCGCCACTCCGGAGGTCCAGCAGTCGATCGAGGCCGTTTGCGACCGTATCGGCCTCAAACACCAGCGCCTTCCCAGCGGCGCCGGCCACGACGCTCAGATGATGGCGCTGGTCGGCCCCATGGGTATGATCTTCGTCCCCAGCGTGGGCGGCGTCAGCCATTCCCCCAAAGAGCTCACGTCGTGGCAGGACTGCGCACGCGGCGCGCAGGTACTGCTTCAGGCGGTGCTGGCACACGCCGGTTGATCCGCGCAGCCGGCAGGGCCTTATTTCTTCGCTGCGTCCACCGGCTTCGGCGGCGATCCCGCGGTCCGCCGGTACACCGTCTCGAACCCCTGCTTCGTCCAGGTCACGCCGTTGGTGGCGGTGGTCGAAGTCTGGTGTATGGTCCCCGGCGGCTGATTCGGCCCCGGAATGTTCGATCGCGGATCGGTGGCCGCGTCCTTCTGGGCGTCCGCCGTATCGGTCACCGTTCTCACTCTGGCGATTGGCCGCGCGTCGATCCGGTCGATCTGATCGCGTGGAATCGCCACTTGTGCGTTCTTGTTGATCACCACGAGATTCTCGTCGGTGAGCTCATCCATCTTCACATTCAGCGGCTGTGCGGCTCCTCGCTTGTAGACCTGAAGCTCCGTTCCGGTCTTGAGTTCCTTGACCTTGGCCCACGGGTCATCCGCCCCGAAAGCCAGCATCCCGGCGCATAGAAGAACGACGGCTCTCCACATGCCTCTATCGTACTGCCCGGCCGGAGGGCCCGGTTAGTCCGCCACCCGCTTCAACACCGGCTCATACGCGTCGATTCTCCGGTCCCGCAAGAACGGCCAGTTCCGCCGCACCTGCTCGATCCTTCGCGGATCGCACTCCGCCACCAGAGTCTCTTCCTGGTCCGCCGCCTTCGCCAGGATTTTGCCCTGTGGATCGCTGACGAACGATCCTCCCCAGAACTGCAGCCCGTCTCCCGGCGCGCCTTCCTCGAATCCCACCCGGTTCACCGCCGCCACATACAGCCCGTTGGCGATGGCGTGCGCGCGCTGCACCGTCGTCCAGGCATTCTGCTGCACCATGGCTTCCCCGGCGTCGGACTGGTGGTAGCCGATCGCCGTCGGGTAGAACAGCACCTGCGCCCCGCCCAGCGCCGCCATGCGCGCCGCCTCCGGATACCACTGGTCCCAGCACACCAGCGGAGCGATCCGCGCGTACCGCGTGTCGAAGCAGCGCACCCCCAGGTCGCCGGGAGTGAAGTAGTACTTCTCGTAGAATCGCGGATCGTCCGGGATGTGCATCTTGCGGTAGCTCCCCAGCAGCGAGCCGTCGGCGTCGATCACCACCGCCGTATTGTGATATACCCCCGCCATGCGCCGCTCGAAAACCGAGCCCACCACCACGATCTTCAGTTCGCGGGCCAGTTTACCGAGCGCCTCCGTGCTGGGTCCCGGAATCGGTTCCGCGAGGTCGAACCTGTCGGTGCGCTCCTCCTGGCAGAAATACTGCGACCGGAATAGCTCCTGGAGACAGACGATCTGCGCTCCCCTGCCCGCGGCCTCGCGCGTGCGCCATTCGGCCTTGGCCAGGTTTTCGTTCGGGTCCTTCGAGCACGCCATCTGGACCAGGCCCACGCGAAACGGGGTGAGATGCACAGGTATATTGTATCGGGTGGTACTGTCGCGGACGCTCCCCATTGTTATCATGTTCACTTGTCATGATGCGGGAGCATCGGGCCCTGGTCCTGTTTGATATCGATGGCACGCTGGTGCGGCGCGCGGGGCCCCACCACCGCGAGGCCCTGGTCCAGGGGATCCGCCGCGTCACCGGACTCGCCACCACCACCGACGGCATTCCCGTCCAGGGAATGCTCGATCCCGAAATCGTCACCGTGATGATGCGCCGCGCCGGCGCCGCGCCGGCGGCCATCCAGCGAGCCATGCCGGAGGTCCTTCGCGCCGCGGAACGCTACTACCTCCGCGTCTGCCCCGAGCTGCACGGCAAGCACTGCCCCGGCGTCGTGCCCGTGCTCGAACGGCTCTCCCGTCGCGGCAACCTGCTGGGCCTGGTCACCGGCAACCTGACCCGCATCGCCTGGCGCAAGCTGGAGCGCGCCGGCCTGCGCCAATACTTCCGCTTCGGCGCGTTCGGCGAAATGGCCCGGTCGCGCGCCGGGCTCGTCCGCCTCGCCGTGCGGCAGGCGCGCGCCAATGGATGGATCGCGCGCGGCGCTCCGGTCTCGCTCATCGGCGATGCTCCCCAGGACATCCTGGCCGCCCGCGCCAACCGGATCCGTTCCATTTCCGTACGCACCGGAATCACCCACCCTTCCGAGCTCGAAGACCTCAAGCCGGACGTCTTCCTCTCGAATCTACGGGAGCTCCGGCTCTCCATGGTGGAATCCTGAAGGTCATGCGGGCCCTGGCGTTACTCGGTTTTCTCTGGTTCGGCATCGCCGGCCGGACGCAGTCGTATGTGATCTCCACCCTTGCCGGCTCCGGCGCGCCAACCACGCCTGTGAGCGCCGTCAAAGCCGCGATCGGCGACCCCCCGCGCGTGGCCGTCGATTCCGCTGGTAACGTCTACTTCGGCAGCCTGCATTCCATCTTCAAGGTGGATCCGTCGGGCAACCTGACGCGCTTTGCCGGCAACGGCCGCGCCGGCTACACCGGCGATGGCGGCCCCGCCGGCAACGCTCAGTTGATCAATCCCATCGGCCTCGCGTTCGACGCGGCAGGCAGTCTCTACGTCGTCGATCACGATGCCGCCGTCGTGCGCCGTATCGCGCCCGACGGCACCATCGCCACCGTGGCCGGCGCCGGCGGCACGCTCAAAGGACCGTTCGGCGTCGCTGTGGACGCGGCGGGCAACATCTACGTATCGGATACCGGCAATCAGCGCGTCGCCCGGTTCGGCGCCGATGGCCGCTTCGCCGGCAGCGTGGCCGACGGCCTGCTCAACGGCCCCGAGGGCCTCGCCATCGATGCCGCCGGCAACCTCTACATCGCCGACACCTTCAACGGGTACATCCGCAAGGTCGCGTCCAACGGGTCGCTCAGCATCGTCGCCGGCACCGGCTCGACCGGCATCTACAGCGGCGACAACAATCCCGCCGTCAATGCCGCTCTCTCGCTGCCGACCGATGTTGCCGTCGATACTTCGGGCAATCTCTACATCGCCGATTTCGGGAACAGCCGCATCCGGACGGTCGCCGGAGGGCTCATCGCGCCGGGCATCATCACCACCGTCGCCGGCTCCATCAACGGTGCGCCCATCACCGATGGAGCGGAGGCGACCAACACCCGCCTCAATGGGCCCACCGGGGTCGCCGTGGACCGCGCGGGCAACTTCTACTTCGTGGAAGCGGCCATCGGGTCGGGCACCGACCTCGCGCGCGGCGAGTACAAGGTCTACAAGGTCTCCGTCCAGGGCGTGCTCACCACCTACGCCGGCACCGGCGTCCCCAGCTATTCCGGCGACGGCGGTCCCGCCGTCAGCGCGCAATTGGACGGAGCCACGGGTGTGGCCCTCGATTCCGCCGGCAACGTGTACATCGCCGATACCGACAACAACCGGCTTCGCAAAGTCACCCCCGCCGGCACGATCTCGACGATCGCCGGCACCGGCTCGCCCGGATTCTCCGGCGATAACGACTCGCCCGCCGCGGCACAGCTCAAGAGTCCGGGCGGAGTGGCGGCCGACTCTTCAGGCCATATCTACATCGCCGACTCGGGCAATTCGCGCATCCGCCGCATCGATCCCGGCGGCAACATCTTCACCTTCGCTGGAAACGGGAACTCCAGCTACTACGGCGACGGCCTCGCGGCCCAAAGCGCCAGTGTGAACCAGCCGCAAGGCGTGGCCGTGGATTCCGCCGGCAGCCTGTATATCGCCGATACGCTCAGCAACGTGGTGCGCAAGGTGGGCCAGGACGGCACCATCACCACCATCGCCGGCTTCGGCACGCCGGGTTTCAGCGGCGATGGCGGACCGGCGGTGCGTGCCACCCTGAATCATCCTCGCGGAGTCGCGGTCGATTCCGTCAACTCCATCGTTTACATCGCCGATACCGGCAACAACCGCGTGCGCAAGGTCGATGCCCTGGGCAACATCAGCACCGTGGCCGGCAGCCTCAGCGCGCCGGCCGGCGTGGCAGTCGATGCCGCGGGCACGCTCTACATCGCCGACACCGGCCACAACCAGGTCCTTCGCGGCGCCACCGTGATCGCGGGCACCGGGACGTGCTGCTACTCCGGCGACGGCGGCCTCGCCTTATCCGCGCAACTGAACGCACCCGCGCAGATCGCCGTCGACGCGGCCGGCAACATCTACGTGGCGGACTCCGGCAACAGTGCCGTTCGCGTGCTGCGCCCGGTATCCACGCGCACGCAGGTAACCGGGATCGCCAATGCGGCCAGCAACCAGCCGGGCGCCATCGCGCCGGGTGAGATCGTGACTATTTACGGCACGGGACTGAGGAACGCCCAGTTCCTCTTCAACGGACTTCCCGCCCCCGTCCTCTACACCACCGATGTCCAGGCGGGCGCGGTCGTACCCTACGCCCTTACCGCCAGCAGCGTGCAGGTAGTGGCGCAAAGCGGCGGCGTGTCCTCGACGCCGCTTTCCGTCTCGCTCGCCGCCGCCGCTCCCGGCATCTTCACCGCCGATACTTCCGGCGCCGGACAGGCCGCCGCCCTCAATCAGGATGGCTCCCCCAACGGCTCCGCGAATCCCGCGGCCGCCGGCAGTGTCATCATCCTGTATGCCACCGGTGAAGGCCAGACATCGCCGCCCGGCGTGGATGGCAAACTCGGCGTTGTCCCTCTGCCAAAGCCTCTCGCGACGGTATCGGTCACCATCGGCGGCGCGCCGGCAACCGTGCAGTACGCCGGCGGAGTGCAAGGCATCGTCGCCGGCGTGATGCAGGTGAATGCCGTCATTCCCGCCGGTCTTTCAGGCAGTGTCCCCGTGGTCCTGACCGTCGGCGCAGCGTCCAGCCAGCCTGGCGTCACAATCGCGATTCGGTAGAGATCTCTGCGTCTCAGCGTCTCTGCGGTGAATTCGCCGGCCGCTCCCCCGCAACCACGTACGCCGTCTCGGCATACCGGCTGTTCCCCGTAGCGGCTTTCACCGTGCGCAGCGCGTCGTTGCCCGCCACCACCAGCACCATATGGCTCCCATCCAGCGGATTCTTCGCCGCGAAGGTCAGCCCGTCGCGTTCGCCCGCGTGGGTCTTTCCGTCGATCTTGAAGACCGCGCCGTCCCAATCGAGCCCGAGCTGCTTCGCCCACGCCGCCAGCGCCTGGTTCGCTTCCGGGCGCCCCACGAAAACCACGTCCTTGTGCGCCAGTTCCTCCGCGGTAACCTCGAAATCCTTGAAGATCGGCAAGCGCGACTCGAACTGCCCCAGGTATTCGTCCTGAAGCCGCTCCGCCGCGTAGCGATTGGCGCCGGCCTCTTTCATCGTCCCGTACACGATCACCGCGCTCGCCAGCCGCTGCCCGATGTCGCCCACCGCGTAGGCCGGCCCGTCCGCGGGCTCGGTGAAATCGAACGGCACTCCGGCCTTGGCCAGAAAGCTTGCGGCGGTCACGGTCTTGGTCGTGTTCTCCCGGAAGAACGACGCCATCAGGTCGAAGAACTTGTCGTCACCCATCTTCCGGCGCAGCCCGTCGAGGAACAGCACCCCCTTCGTGCTCTCGAGCCGCACGCGATTGATCGGGCTGTCCGGCGCCAGCTTCAGCCCGCGATACTGAATGCGCCGCGCCTCGATTGCCTTGTCCACGTCCTCCGACCGCAGCACGTGATAATAAGACGCGCTGCCCGCGGCGAACCAGGTGTCCTCGTCGCCCGCCGGAAGAATCCAGCCCTTCCAGAGGCGGTCGGCGTAATCGTTGCGGGCCGTATTGGCGCGCCCCGGGCGCGGAGCTTCGGTAGTCTTTGGACCCATGCGCGCCTGCTCGTTCTCGCGCACGTGCGCCGCGAGCGTCTCGCTCGGATTGGCGTTGAATAGCGCGTAGCCGCTGGGGAAAAGGCCGTCGTTCTTTTCGTATCCGCCGCGCGCCACCCACTCGCGCTGGTTCGGCTTCCC